>JAYELI010000060.1 GCA_034717435.1 Candidatus Omnitrophota bacterium | reverse complement strand
GTATTCAGCAGCATCAAGAGTATCGCCTTCTGAACATGGAGTTTATTTTCGGCCTGATCAAACACTATTGAATTAGGTCCGTCTATTATCTCAGCAGTAATCTCTTCTCCCCGGTGAGCCGGCAGGCAATGCATAACCAGACAATCAGGTTTTGCCTTCTTAAACAGGACTGAATTTAATTGATACGGCTTAAAATCTTTCAATCTCTGCGCCCGGGAATTTTCATCTCCCATACTGACCCATACGTCTGTATAAATTATATCAGCATTATTTATTGCCCTAAAAGGGTTATTGGTGACGGTTATTTTTGAACCGCTTTTCATTAACTCCGAATCAGCCTTCTTCACAACATCCCTTCCTGGTTCATAACCTTTTGGAACAACAATAGTCAGATTTATCCCTAATTTAGCGGCAGCATAAATAAGAGAACGGCAAACATTGTTTCCATCGCCGATAAAGGCTACTTTCAGGCCTTTTAATGTCTTTTTCTTTTCTTTAATGGTGTAGATGTCTGATAACACCTGGCAAGGATGGAGCAAATTGCTTAATCCATTGATTACCGGAATAGTGCTAAATTCTGCCAGATTATCTACTGTCTGCTGTGAAAATGTCCTGGCAACTATTCCGTCCAAATACCCCGATAATATCCTGGCTATATCCTCCACTGGCTCTCTTTTGTCCAGTCCCGCATCACCCGGTCCAAGATAAACTACCCGGCCTCCCAGCTGATACATCCCGGCTTCAAAGGAAATCCTTGTCCTAAGAGAAGGTTTTTGAAAAACAAGGCCGAGAATTTTCCCCTTTAAGGCCGTGGTAAAACTTTTTTTAGACTTCATTTTTCTGGTAAGGCTGAATATCTGGTTTATCTCAGAAACGGTTAAATCGAGTATTGAAGTTAAATTCTTTTTTTTCTTTTTCACCATTACTCCCGGTATGATCTTTGATCATACTTGATTACTAAGATTATTTTAGATATCCTCATTGTTCCTGTTTATAGGATGTCTTTGGTAAAAACTCTAACGCCTTATCCAGAATACTCAATGCCTTATCTACATGCTTTTTACTTACAATCAGCGGCGGCATAAGCCGTAAGACATTACCTTGCGTGCAATTAATAAGCAAGCCTCTTTTAACACATTCTTCTGCCAACGGTTTACATTCTTCTCTCAGCTCTACACCGATCATAAGGCCCAGACCTCTAATTTCTTTAATTATACCGTATTTTTCTCTTAAGTTATCAAGCCTGTCAAATAAATACTTACTGATAAGATTAACATTGTTTAAAAGCCTGTCTTTTTCTATCGCCTTAAACACAGCCAGGGCTGCCCGGCAAACCAGAGGGCTTCCGCCAAAGGTCGAAGCATGGGAACCGGCTTTGAGGGTGTGGGCTATATCTGCCCTGACCGCCATTGCGCCGATAGGAACGCCTCCTCCCAATGATTTGGCCAGCGTCATAATATCGGGAATAACACCGTAATGCTGATAGCAAAACATCTCACCCGTTCTGCCCATACCTGTCTGAACCTCATCAAATATCAAAAGCAGATTTTTCTCATTACATAACTGCTTAAGCGAAAACATATAATCTTTCGAAGCAATGTTTATTCCACCTTCCCCTTGAATAGGCTCAAGCATTATTGCTGTTGTCTTATCCGTAACGGCATTTTTTACTGCCTCAAAGTCATTAAAAGGCGCATGCTTAAACCCTTCCGGAAGAGGGTCAAATCCCTTTTTTATTTTATCCTGGCCGGTAGCAGCCACGGTAGCCAGTGTCCTGCCGTGGAATGAGTTTTTCATAGTTATTATTTCGAATCTGCCTGAGCCCCCATATATCCTGGCAAATTTAATCGCTGCCTCATTTGCCTCGGCTCCGCTGTTACAAAAGAAAACCTTTCCCCCGAATGAACTTTTTGATATCACCCCGGCTAATTTAGCCTGCAAATGGTTATAATAATTATTAGAAATGTGAATCATCCTTTTACATTGGTCTTTAACGGCATTTACTACCATTGGATGGCAATGGCCCAACCCGCTGACTGCCCAGCCGGGGAAAAAGTCTAAATACTGTTTCCCCTCAATATCCCAAACCATTAATCCCTTGCCCCTCACCAACACCAATGGACTTTGGGTATAAGTGGGCACTACATATTTACCGTAGAGATCCGTTACTTCTTTAGTCTTCATTTATCCCTCACAATCTCAGTTCCTATCCCTTTATCAGTAAAAATCTCCAGCAAGAGAGAATGTTTAATTCTGCCGTCAATAATGTGAACTTTTTTAACACCTGACTCCAGACTTAACATAGCTGCTTTGATCTTGGGAATCATCCCTCCCTGAATAATCTTGTGAGAAATTAGGGTTTCCACCTCGCTAACATGCAGGGTGGAAATCAATGAGCCGCCTTGTTCAGTATTTCTGATTATACCGCTAACATTGGTTAATAAAACAAGTTTTTCCGCCTTCAGTGAGCAGGCAATATGCGCGCTGACATCATCAGCGTTAATATTATAATTGGTTTTGCCGCTTTGTATTACGCCTACCGGCGCTATTATTGGAATACATCCCCGGTTTATCAATTTGATTATCGGCCTCTTATCTACCAGGGATATCTCGCCGACATAACCAATGGTCTTAAATAAACCATGTCTTTTGACCTTTAAAATTTTCCGGGTTTCATCTAAACCCTTGGTTTCCCCCCCTAACTGCCTGATCTCCTTTACGATCTGTTTGTTTAAATCAGAAAGCGCCTCTATTGCTATCGGAACACTTTTCTTGTTGGTTACCCTCAAACCATCAACAAATTGCGGTTGGATGCCGGAAGCCTTCATCCTCTGGTTTATTATCGGTCCTCCGCCGTGAACCAGGACAGGCCTAATTCCTACGAAACTTAAGAATACCATGTCCTGTAAAATCCCTGTTCGAACATCATCGTTCAGCAGCATACTTCCGCCGAACTTGATCACCACTACTTTTTGTTTAAAAGTCTTGATATAAGGGAGTGCCTCGATCAAAACATCGGCTTTTTCAATGATTTTTTCCATAGCCCCTGTTTATCCTGATATACTCACTGGACAAATCTCCGGTCCAGACCGTGGTTTGATGTTTACCAGAGTTAAGATCTACTGAAAGCGTCACTTCCTTCCCGCTGAGTATCTTTTTCAATCTTTTTCTATTGCCCGTAACCGGCCGGCCCTTAGAAAGCACCTTTAGATTATCAAAATAGATATCGAGCAGATTTTCTTTAAGATTTGCTCCCGAACTTCCCAGGCTAGACACCACCCTTCCCCAGTTAGGATCGTTTCCGCCTAGAGCTGTTTTTACTAAAAGGGAATTGGCTATCTTAAACGCTGCGTTTTTGGTATCCCTCTTTGTTTGCCCGCCCTTGACAATAACTTCAATAAATTTAGTTACCCCTTCTCCATCTTTGACTATCATCTTAGCCAGACTGCTGGCCGCAAAATTTAAACCTTTCTGAAAAACATAAAAATCGCTGTCCTTCCTGGTTATCTTTGGGTTTCCGGCTAATCCATTGGCCAGGATAAAAACCGTATCATTGGTGCTCATATCGCCGTCAACAGTAATCAGGTTGAATGAATTAGCTATTGATTCTTTTAACGCCGCGGTTAAGGCTGAGTTAGAAATATTTACGTCTGTAGCAATAAAAACAAGCATGGTTGCCAGTTTGGGTGAGATCATGCCCGCGCCTTTGGCTATAGCGCCGATAGTAACCGGCCTGGCTTTGATCTTTATTTTTAGAGCTATCTGTTTAGGAACAGTGTCTGTAGTCATAATCGCCCTGCCGGCTGAATTACTGCCTTTATAACTTAACTGCCTTATTAGCTCCGGCATAGCCTTCTCTATTTTACCGGCATCCAGGGCCTTACCGATAATGCCGGTTGACGCCAGAAGCACAGATTTGCTTTTTATTCCTAATTTCAGGGCTGCGCTGGAATCAAGCCTGCCAGCTGCTCTTAAGCCTTTTTTCCCAGTACAGCTGTTTGCATTGCCGCTATTTATTAAAATAGCCTGGATAAGCCCGTGTTTTAAATTCTTTTTACTGATTTTGACCGGCGCTGCTTGAATCTTATTAGTAGTGAACAAAGCGCTGGCCTCTGCCGGGATATCCGAATAGATCAGGGCTAAATCTTTACCTTTTTTTTTAAGCCCGCAATTGATCCCGCTGGCCTTAAATCCCCGGGGAGCGGTTACCCCGCCATTAATTATTTTCATGTTCACCGTCATCGTATCTCCATCGTCATCCTGTGGCTTAACCACCTTCTATTTATTCCTAATCGCTAAATTAACCCCGCGGTTTCTTGAAATCCAAACATTATATTCATATTCTGGACAGCCTGACCGGCAGCGCCTTTGCCCAGATTATCTATAGCTGAAATTATTATTATCCGCCTACTGTCTTGGCTGGCCCAGATACCAATATTGCAAAAATTAGTCTCAACAACCTCTTTAAGCTGAGGTGATTGGCCCTCAGCCTTGATCCTTACAAACGGCTCATTTTTATAAAAGTTCTTAAATATATCAAGCAAATCTTTCAATGCCGTCTTTTTGGTCTCGTTAAGATAGATCGTGCTCAATATTCCCCTGTTTATCGGAGCCAGGTGAGGAACAAAGGTTATTTTAACAGGGTGTTTGGCCAGTTTTGTCAATTCCTGGTTTATTTCCGGTAAATGCTGATGTTGATTAATCTTATAGGCCTTGAAATTTTCGGTTATCTCTGAAAAATGCAGTTCAATTGCTGCTTTTCTTCCTGCACCGGTCAAACCTGTTTTAGAATCAATAATTATGTCTGAATGGTCAATAAGGCCTTTTTCAAGAAGCGGGGCCAGGGCAAGAATAATACCGGTAGGATAACAACCGGGATTAGCAATCAGTTTGGCCTTTTTTATTTCTTCCCGATATAATTCGGGTAAACCGTAAACAGCTTCTTCTGCCAGAGAAGGACTACTATGTCTGGCCTTATACCACTGTTCATAGAGTGCGATATCCCTTAGTCTATAATCAGCGCTTAGATCTATCACCCTTTTGCCTAATTTCAAAAATTCCGGGGCAATGCTCATCGAGACCCGGTGAGGCAAGGCTAAAAAAACTACCTGGCTCTTAGAAGCTACCTCAGCAATATCTTCTAAATTAGCGCACTCCAGGTCTATTTTTCCGCAAAACCTGGGAAAGACATCCGAAATCCTGCAGGCCTGGTCTATTTTAGCGGTAAGAGAGGTTATCTCTGCCTCAGGATGGTCAATAAGAATCTTGACCAGCTCTTCACCGGTATATCCAGTAGCTCCCACAATAGCAACTTTAAGCATCAGGCTTCTCCTCTCACTTAGTTTATTTACTATAACTCATTACTATAAAATAAAAAACCTATTTTGTCAACCCGAAAAACAGGCCAAGCAAAATAGGTCTTAGTTATTTTATCTCAGTTAATTATCGTTAATATTAACGCTTCGTAAATTGAAACTTTCTCCTGGCTCCTTTCTGTCCGTATTTCTTGCGCTCTTTCATACGGGAGTCACGGGTTACAAAACCAAGACTGCGTAAGGTCTGCTTTAATCCTGTATCGGCCTCAACCAAAGCCCGGGCAATACCATGGCGAACAGCCCCTGCTTGGCCGCTGATACCGCCTCCTTTGACGTTAATTATCATATCATACTTATCTATAGATTTTGTAAGGAGTAACGGTTGTTTAATAAGCGTACGAAGGGTTTCTATTGGAAAATACTTTTCTAATGGCTCTTTATTAACACTGAACACGCCACTACCGCTAAAAAGTTTAACTCTGGCTACAGCTTTTTTTCTCCTGCCAGTACTCCAATATATATTCTCTGCCACTTTATACCTCCAAAACTTTCGGACTCTGGGCCTGCTGAAAATGCTTAGGCCCTCCGTAAACCTTTAACTTTTTAATCAGCTTTCTGCCTAGTTTGTTATGGGGCAGCATTCCTCTAACTGCATGATAAATAACGTCTTGGGGCTTTTTTTCCATTAATGACTTCAAATTTTGCTCTTTTAACCCGCTGGGATAACCGGAATAACGCTTATAAAGCTTATCTTCCATCTTATTGCCAGTGACCCTGATCTTTGCTGCATTAATCACCACTACCGGGTCTCCGGTATCCATGTAAGGAGTAAATATCGCCTTGTCCTTGCCTCTTAATATCGAGGCAATCCGGCAGGCCAGCCTCCCCAATATCCTGCCTTCGGCATCAATCAAATGCCACTTTCTTTTAATGTCTTTTTCTTTTGCAACATATGTCTTAGCCATAATACCTCTTAAAGTTAGAACAAAATATTATCACATGAATCCATGTTTGTCAAGTTTTAATAATTAAAATGTTATTTAAAAATTAAAAGTGCACAGTTTTAGAGCGATTTAAGTTTTAAAAGTGC
>JAYELI010000059.1 GCA_034717435.1 Candidatus Omnitrophota bacterium | reverse complement strand
GTTCAAAAATAACCGTCACCAATAACCCTTTTAGGGCAATAAATAATGCTGATATAATTTATACAGACGTATGGGTCAGTATGGGAGATGAAGATTCCCGGGCGCAGAGATTGAAAGATTTTAAGCCGTATCAATTAAATTCAGTCCTATTTAAGAAGGCAAAACCTGATTGTCTGATTATGCATTGCCTGCCGGCTCACCGGGGAGAAGAGATTACCGGCGAAGTGATAGACGGGCCTAATTCAATAGTGTTTGATCAGGCCGAAAATAAACTCCATGTTCAGAAGGCGATACTTTTGATGCTGCTGAATACATGAATTACCCACGTTCCGAGGGACGAGGGACGATCGTTCGCGGAGTTTACCCTGAGCGAAGTCGAAGGGCTCACTAGGACGAGGGACGAACCCTCATATTTTTAGTAATCGTATTCGTCCCTCGTCCGAGCGACCAAAGGGAGCGATTGTCCCTCGTCCCTCGGAACATGGTGACTATAAACATTCGTGGCAATTTGTATTAAATTCGTGGTAATTCGTGCATATTATCGTGTTTAAAACAATTCATAAGGAGCTACAATGAAAAAAGTAATATTGGCATATTCCGGCGGGTTGGATACGTCCTGTTGCGTTAAGTGGCTTAAAGATAAAGGATTTGAAGTCTTGACCTATACCGCGGATTTAGGCCAGGACTTGAATTTTGTTCAATTGAAAAAGAAAGCCATAACCTGCGGGGCGGTTAAGGCCTATGTCCAGGACCTAAGGGATAGGTTTGCCGATAATTTTGTTCTCCCTGCGCTTAAGGCCGGGGCGATTTATGAATCAAAATATCCTCTGGCTACGGCATTAGGTAGGCCTTTGATTGCCGAGGGCCTGGTAGAGATTGCTCACAAAGAAAAAGCCCAATATATTGCTCATGGCTGCACCGGCAAAGGTAATGACCAGGTAAGGATCGAAGTTTCAGTAGCTTGTTTGGATAGAAAATTAAAAGTAATAGCTCCCTTAAGGGAATGGGATCTTAAGACAAGGGAAGATGAATTGGACTATGCCGGAAAGCATAAAATTAAAGTGGATTTGACAAAAAAAAGCCCTTACAGCACTGATTTAAATCTCTGGGGCAGGAGCATTGAATGCGGAGTACTGGAGGATCCTGTTTGTGAGCCGCCGAAGGATGTTTACCGGTTGACCAAAGATCCGGCTAAGTGTCCGAATAAACCCAATTATGTAATGATCAAGTTTAACCGGGGTATACCGGTAATGTTAAACGGTAAAAGACTTAAACCTTCTGTATTGATAGCTGATCTGAATAAATTAGCCGGTGATCATGGGGCAGGCCGGATAGATATGGTGGAAAATAGATTAGTGGGAATAAAGACCAGAGAGATTTATGAAGCGCCGGCAGCAGTGGTATTACATCTTGGCCATCAGGAATTGGAAAGCTTAGTTTTAGACAGAGAAACCGCTCAGTTTAAACCTATCACAGCCCAAAAATATGCCCGGTTGATCTATAATGGCCTTTGGCATTCACCGCTTAAAGGCGCTTTAGATAAGTTTATTGATGAGACCCAGAAACATGTTTGTGGAACGGTTAAATTAAAGCTGTATAAAGGCAGCTGCGTTTGTCAATCCAGGACTTCACCTTATTCCCTATACAAAAAAGAGATGGCTACCTATGAAAAAGGCGATAAGTTTGACAGGTCAGCAGCCGAAGGGTTTATTAAGATTTGGGGACTGCCTTATTGTAAATAAACTGTTAAACACGAATCACCACGAATTACACACGAATTACACTAAGTTAGCTGATAGCTGATAGCTGATAGTAAATGCAGAACAATGGGAATATATTGCCTACCAGAAGCAGATCCGCCCCTGGCGGAAAATACATTGTCATTCTCCGGCTTGACCGGGGAGCCCAGTCTAAAAGATTAAGGAGCTTTAACTATGGAGAAATTATGGGGTTCAAGATTTAAAGAAAAGACCGCGAAGGTTGTTGAAAAATTTACTTCGTCCATTGCGATAGATCATAAACTGGCAGAGTGTGACCTGATCGGATCTTTGGTTCATATGCTTGCCTTAAAAAAGGCAGGCCTCTTATCCAGCCAGGAATATAAAAAATTAAATCAAGGGATTTTGGCTATTTTAAAAGAGGTAAGGTCCGGATTTTTTAGGCCCAACTTGAGCTCAGAAGACATTCACACCGATATTCAGAATAAACTGACGAAAAAAATAGGAAAACTTGCCTTAAAATTACACACCTTAAGGTCCAGAAATGACCAGGTGGCTTTTGACACAAAGCTATTTTGTAATTTTTCCATCCAGGAACTTTTAGATTTGATCGCAGATTTTAAGAAAGGCCTTTTGAAACTGGGTGCCCATTATGAAGATCTGATTATCCCCGGATATACCCATTTGCAGTTTGCCCAGCCAATAAGGTTTTTAGATTATGTTTTTACTTACCTCGATATGCTTAAACGGGATGCCCACAGATTGGAGAATATAGCCAAGGAGTTAAAGTTTTCTTTTGGCGCCGGCGCATTAGCGGGTGTGAGCATAGAAAATAAAGCCTATGAAGAAGCCATCAAGATCATTATTAAGCAGGAGGGTTTAAATGTTCAGTGCGGTATTTTAAATAACAGCCTGGATGCTGTGAGCAACCGGGATTTTGTAATTGAATTTTTAGGGAACTTGGCAATTTTAGGGATGCATCTTTCAAGGATGGCGGAAGATTTTATTATCTGGTCATCTGCTGAATTCGGTTTTATTGAAATTGCTGATGAATTTTGCACCGGAAGTTCCCTGATGCCCCAGAAGAAAAATCCCGATGTCTTAGAGCTTATTCGGGGCTATACCGGCAGGCTTTATGGGAATCTTACCTCGGTCCTGGTAATGATGAAGGGATTGCCTTTGGCTTATAACAGGGATATGCAGTTAGACAAAGAACCTTTATTTAGTTCAGTCGCGATAGTCAAAGATGAGCTAATGGTGCTTACCGGATTGATTGGACACATAAAGATAAATAAAGCCAATATTAAGGCCCGGCTTAAAGATGAATTTTTATACGCAACAGAACTGGTGGATTTATTGGTCCATAAAGGAACTGCATTTGGGGCTGCCCATAGTATTATAGGAAAATTAGTCAAATATTCGATAGATGAAAAGGTAAAGATAAAAGATATGCCCGATAAATTGCTTAAAACTTTTTCCCCACATTTGAATTTGAAAGAAGTTAAAAAAAGATTAGATCCATTTTTTGCTGTAAGACTAAAAAAATCAGTCAAAAAAAGGACAATTGGGTAATGCACGAATTTAAGTATATTAATAATGACCTTTGCTGTGAAGACTTAAAGGTGGCGGATATTGCTGAAGAGTTCTCTACGCCGGTGTATATCTATAGCCACAAGACGCTGTTGGACCATTATTATAAGCTAAAAGACGCCTTTCATGAAATAAAGCCCCTGATATGCTTTTCTATGAAGGCGAATTCTAATCTTGCTCTTTGTAAGATATTGACTGCTGAGGGTGCGGGCCTGGATATAGTGAGTGGAGGAGAGTTGTTTAAGGCGCTTCATATCGGCACCGACCCCAAAAAGATTGTTTATGCCAGCATAGGAAAAACCTCTCAGGAAATAGAATATGCTGTTTCCAGCGGGATACTTTTGTTTAATGTTGAGTCGATCCCTGAGTTGGAAATGCTGAATAGTATCGCTTCGAATCTGGGTAAAAAAATAGATATTTCTTTAAGGTTGAACCCAAATATATACCCTAAGACCCATTCCTATATTTCTACTGCCAGAGAAACAGATAAGTTTGGCTTTGATACAGCAACATGCAAAGAGATGTTTCTTCAGGCGGCTAAATTTGTCAATTTAAACCTGGTTGGCTTGCACATTCATATCGGTTCCCAGATAATAGAGTCAAAACCGTTTATCAGGGCTATAGATAAAGCTGTATCCTTAGTTGAGGAATTAAGGAAAAATGGGATTACGATTCAATGGCTGAATATCGGAGGAGGCCTGGGGATTATTTATCACCAGGAAAGGCCTCAAACAGCCCGGGAATTTGCCAGAGGGGTTTTACCTTTACTTAAAAAGGTAAAACTCAAGATAATCTTAGAACCGGGAAGATTTATTGCGGGTAATTCGGGAATTTTAGTGACCAGGATTACTTATATAAAACAAACGCCGCTTAAAAATTTTGTTATTGTTGACGCGGGAATGAACGATCTTATACGCCCGAGCCTTTATAATGCGTATCATGAGATATTGCCTGTTATACGCACAACGCACAACGCAGAACGCATAACGCGTTATGACATAGTCGGCCCAATCTGTGAGAGTGGAGATTTCCTGGCCAGGGATAGGTCTATGTCTTCTCTTTATCCAGGCCGGTTATTGGCAGTGATGGGAGCGGGCGCTTACGGATTTACTATGTCCAGCAATTATAATTCCAGGCCCCGGCCGGCCGAAGTCCTGGTGATGAATGGTGAGTCTTATCTGATTAAAGAGAGGGAGACCTATCAAGATTTAATAAAGGGAGAATCTATTCCCGGGGGTTTGCTATGAGGCCTATTGATTTTATCAAGATGAGCGCCGCTGGAAACGATTTTATTATTATTGATAAATTCAGAAGCCGCCCCTTGACTTCGCCCGGGGCGGAGAAGCCGGAAGACACCCCTCGACTTTGTCCCTCGACAGGCTCGGGACTACGCTCGGGGCAGGGAAGTCAGATATCAGAGTTAGCAAAGGAGCTTTGTCAGCGTAAATTATCTATTGGTGCCGATGGCTTGCTGTTAATCGAACCCTCAGAAAAAGCTGATTTCAAGATGCGCATTTTTAATCCTGACGGTAAAGAAGTAGAGATGTGCGGCAACGGAGCCCGCTGTGTCGCGTTATACGCCGTGAAAAAAGGGAGTTGCAGTGACAAAATGATTATCGAAACTCAGGCCGGCAGTTTAGAGGCTGAGGTTGAAAAAGACAAGATTAAGATAAAATTAGTATGTTCTAAAAACTTAAGATTAAAGTTTGATTTAAATATTAATAGCCAGGTTTATAAGTTAAGTTATATCAATACAGGCGTGCCCCATGTGGTTTGTTTTGTCCGGGATTTAGATAACTTCGATGTTGAAGGGGTGGGAAGGGCAATTCGTTATCACGGTGAATTTCAGCCGGAAGGCACTAATGCCAATTTTGTAGAAATAGTGGATAAATCTTATATTAAAATCAGGACTTATGAGAGAGGGGTGGAACAGGAGACTTTGGCCTGTGGAACCGGCTCAGCAGCCGCGGTTTTGGTTTCAGCCAGTCTAAAAAAGGTAAACCCGCCGGTTAGTGTCCAGACCAGAGGCGGAGAAGTTTTAAAGGTGTATTTCGATGATGCTGAATTGGAAAATGTATGGTTAGAGGGCGGGGCGAGAGTTATATATAAGGGAGAGGTTGGCAATAAAATGCATGGGAGGTAATTATGTTTAAAGGCAGTATGGTAGCGATGATAACACCGTTTAAGGACGGCGAAGTTGACGAAGCCAAGATTAAAGAATTGGTTAAATTTCATATTGATAATGGAACGGATGTATTGGTTCCCTGCGGAACTACCGGAGAATGTGCTACCCTGTCTTTTTCCGAACACGAAAAAGTTGTGGAGGCCGTAATTGAGGTTGGCAGGGGAAAAATCCCGGTTATTGCCGGTACGGGTTCGAATAATACAAAAGAAGCCATTCGGCTTACCAGGCATGCCAAGAAGGCAGGCGCGGATGGAGCCCTGATCATTGCTCCTTATTATAATAAGCCGACGCAGGAAGGCCTATACCGGCATTTTAAGGCAATTGCCGAAGAAGTAGATATACCTATTATGCTTTATAATATTGCTTCGCGGACAGCTGTAAATATAGAACCGGAAACAATAGCCCGGCTTGCCGAGCTGGATAATATTGCAGCTGTAAAAGAGGCCAGCGGAAATCTTAATCAAATGAGCCGTATTCTCGATCTGTGCGGGGACAAGATTACTCTTATTTCCGGGGATGACGCATTGGTTTTGCCGATACTGGCTATCGGCGGGAAGGGCGTTATCTCGGTTATAGCAAATATCGTTCCCGCTGATCTTAAAAATCTAATTTCTGAATTTGAAAAGGGACACATTGAACAAGCTCGCGAACTGCATTATAAATTATTGCCTTTGGTTAAGGCAATGTTTATAGAGACCAATCCTGCTCCGGTCAAGACAGCTATGGAAATGATGGGAATGATCAGCGGTGAACTTCGCCTGCCCCTTGTTGCGATGAAGGACGAAAACGTTGAAAAGCTAAAAAATGCGCTGAAAGACTACGGGCTGATTTAAACCGTTAAATTGCTAAACTGTTGTATTCAGACTGTGTCGTAATTCATTTTGTTGTATACTGATACACAATATATTGTAGTTGCCCAATTTATTGGGTGCTCTATGCTGTGCCTGATAAATCAGGCAACTACGTTACGACACAGCCTGATTGTTAAATTGGTACTTTATAGAAATATTAGCTTACGATTACTAAAAGAGCAAATACGGTAGAAGCATAGTGGAAATAAATAGAAATAGATCATTTTTTTAGACGATTTAAGTTTTAAAAGTGCACACCTTAACCGAAATTAAAAATAATAACGCTAAAAAGGTCATTCTGAGGCCGAAGGCCGAAGAATCTCAGAAAACACGGTTTTATGGGAGATCCTTCG
>JAYELI010000058.1 GCA_034717435.1 Candidatus Omnitrophota bacterium | reverse complement strand
GAAGGATCTCCCATAAAACCGTGTTTTCTGAGATTCTTCGGCCTTCGGCCTCAGAATGACCTTTTTAGCGTTATTATTTTTAATTTCGGTTAAGGTGTGCACTTTTAAAACATAAATCGTCTAAAAATTTAGTTCAACAATTTAACAGTTTAGCAATTTAGCTGAGATGTTTTACCACCAGGTCTCCGACTTCGCTTGTCGAATAACCCATCTTTCCAGCTGACAGGCCTTTTAATTTTTCACTGGTAACTTTGATAACTGATTTCTCAACCAAATCAGCGGCCTTTTTCTCCCCCAGATGCTCCAGCATTATCTGGCAGGCGGAAATAGCGGCCAGGGGGTTGATAATATTCTTACCGGTATATTTTGGCGCTGAACCGCCGATCGGTTCAAACATCGAAATTCCTTCCGGGTTGATATTACCGCCGGCTGCTATCCCCATTCCACCCTGGATCATTGCGCCGAGGTCTGTAATTATATCTCCGAACATATTATCAGTAACAATCACGTCAAACCACTCGGGGTTTTTGATCATCCACATACAGGCAGCATCAACGTGGGTATAATCAGTGGTAATATCCGGATAATGCTGCGCTAGTTCAATAAACGTTCTTTCCCATAAATTCCAGGCATAGGTCAATACATTGGTCTTGCCGCAAAGAGTCAATTTCCTGGCCTCGTTTCTTTTTCTTGTATATTCAAATGCATAGCGGATGCAGCGCTCAACACCTTTTCTGGTATTAACTGACTGCTGAATAGCTATCTCCTGAGCAGTTCCTTTGTTTTGAAAACTACCTTTACCCACATACAGGCCCTCGGTATTTTCTCTAACTACCACAAAATCTATATCCTCCGGCTGTTTATCCTTTAGTGGAGTCCAGACGCCGGGATATAATTTAACCGGCCTCAAATTTATATACTCCTGGAGTGAAAACCGTATCTTAAGCAGCAACCCCTGCTCCAGTATTCCCGGCTTTACATCAGGATGCCCCACTGCGCCCAAATAGATAGCATCCATTTGTTTAAACTCTTCTATTGCTGAATCAGGCAGGATTTCTCCTGTTTTCAGATATCTTTCTCCGCCAAAATCATAGGTTTTGGTCTCATATTTAAAGCCGGCAATACCGCTAACCGCTTCTAAGATTTTTAACCCCTCCCGGATAACCTCCGGTCCTGTTCCATCACCCGGTATTACCGCAATCTTATGCATCAGGCTTCCTCCGTATCCATTCCATTAGTCCTCCAGCTTGAATTATGTTTTTCATAAATTCCGCAAATGGTTGTGAATTAAAAGACAGTCCCGCAGTCAGGTCATTGACCAGGCCTTCGGAAATATCAATTTCTATCTGGTCTGCCTGATTTATCTTTTTTGCCCCCCGGCATTCCAAAATAGGCAAGCCTATATTTATACAGTTACGGTAAAATATCCTGGCAAATGATTCGGCAATAACACAGGCTATCCCGCACCCTTTTATGGCCAGAGGCGCATGTTCTCTCGATGAACCGCAGCCAAAATTTTCACCAGCCACAATGACATCTCCCTTTTTCACCTTTGCGGCAAAATCTTTATCAACGCCTTCCATGCAATATCTGATTAATTCACCCGGATCAGTAGTGTTTAAATACCTGGCCGGAATAATATCATCGGTATTGACATTATCTCCAAATGTCCACGCCTTGCCTTTTAGTTTCAATTTCCTTCTCCCTGAAACATCATTCAAAAACAGCGCCGGTATTTGCTGACTTTACCTGTTTTGAATAACGGTACATATATCCTTTAGTTATGTTCAACGGAGGTCTTTTCCATTTTTTAAAACGCTGTTCTATTTGCTGATCAGTTAATTTTATATTTAACTTTTTATCAGGAATATCAATTTCGATTATATCGCCCTCTTCTACAATTCCCAACGGCCCTTTTTCAGCTGCCTCAGGAGAGATATGGCCGATAGCCGCTCCCCTGGTGCCTCCGGAAAACCTGCCGTCAGTAAGCAGGGCAACATCCTTATCCAGGCCTACCCCTGCTACTGCTGAAGTCGGACTAAGCATTTCTCTCATTCCCGGCCCGCCCTTTGGCCCCTCATAACGGATCACAATTACTTCTGCCTTGTTAATCTTACCATCTAAAATCGCCTTTACTGCATCTTCTTCTGAATCATAAACTCTTGCCGGGCCTTTGTGCCTTAGCATTTCTTCGGCCACCGCTGATTGCTTGACAACCGCGCCATCCGGCGCCAGGTTTCCAAATAAAATCGCCAACCCGCCGGTAGAATGATAAGGGTTATCCATGGATCTGATAACCTCATCATTAACTATTCTCATACCCCTTATGTTCTCCCCTATTTTCTTTGCGCTGACTGTTATTTCATCTAAGTTCATTAAATTCCTTTTTGACAATTCATTCATAATCGCGCTCACGCCTCCGGCTGAATTCAGGTCTTCAAGGTGATATGACCCGGCCGGAGACATATTGCAGATATGGGGCGTTTTGCCGCTGATCTGATTAAATTTCTTTAAATCCAATTTAATCCCGGCTTCATTAGCAATAGCCGGTAAATGCAGAACCGTGTTAGTCGATCCTCCAAAAGCCATGTCTACCGCAATAGCATTTTCAAATGCTTTCGGAGTCATAATATCCAGGGGCCTGATATTCTTTTTTACCAGGTGCATTATCTTCATGCCTGCCTCTTTGGCCAAAATCCTTCTGGCCGCATCCACCGCCGGGATCGTACCGTTGCCGCTAAGCGCCATTCCCAATACCTCGCTCAAACAATTCATCGAGTTGGCGGTAAACATACCGCTGCAGGATCCCGGGCCGGGACAAGCAGTATTTTCTATCTTTTTTAACTCCTCTTCGGTTATCTGACCGATCTTTAACTTTCCTACGCCTTCGAAACAGGTGATCAAATCAATGTGTTTTCCGTTTAAATGGCCGGCGAGCATTGGGCCGCCGCTAATAACTATGGCCGGTATATTAAGCCGGGCAGCAGCCATTAACATACCGGGCACAATCTTATCGCAATTCGGTATCAAGACCAGACCGTCAAAAGGATGAGCCATCGCCATTATTTCCACGGAATCGGCAATCAACTCCCTTGAACCCAGTGAATACTTCATCCCCTGATGCCCCATCGCAATACCGTCACATACGCCGATCGTACAAAATTCCATTGGCGTACCCCCGGACATCCGAATACCCTGTTTTACCTCTTTGGCAATATCATCAAGATGAATATGGCCGGGGACAATTTCATTAGCTGAATTGGCTATACCAATTATCGGCTTAGAAAGATCTTCATCGGTATACCCCATTGCCTTAAAAAGACTGCGATGAGGAGTACGGTCTATTCCTTTCTTCATCATATCCGATCTCATCACTCTACTCCTTTTATAATAACATTTTTATAACTAACGGTTGATCACACAGATTTTTATTCGATTACACAGAAACGTCATTGCGAGTCTCACCGAAGGTGAGACGCGGCAATCTCTTTTTGAGAGTGCGAAGCCTCTCCATAAGGGGATTGCTTCGGCTGGCTTCCGCCGGCAATGACAGCTTTGCTGCCATCTGTGTAATCTGCTTTTATAATCTGTGTAATCATAACATATTTTATTTAGGTAGACTTTCCAGATAACGCAATGCAGCTACAGCCGCAACCGCGCCTTCACTGCAGGCGGTAATTATCTGACGCAGTAACTTCTTTCTGCAATCTCCACAGGCATAGACCCCGTCAATCGAAGTTTTCATATTTTCATCAGTAATTATGTAACCTTGCTCATCCATATCTATAATACCCTTCAAAAAATCCGTACCGGGCTGGAAACCAACATAAATAAAAACAGCCTGGGAGGGAATTTCTTTAATCTCACCACTCTTTAGAACTTTAACTTTTATCTTATCTACTTTATCATTACCTATAATTTTCCTGACCTCAGCCTGCCAGAAAAAATCTATTTTCGGATTAGATTTGGCCCTTTCTTCTAATATCTTATCGGCTCTTAAGGCATCACGACGATGAATTACCGTTACCTTTTTTACATACCTGGTTAAAAACAATGCTTCTTCAATCGCTGTGTTGCCGCCGCCCACAACTACTACATCTTTTTCTCTAAATAACGGGCCATCACAGGTAGCGCAATAGGAAACACCCTTCCCGGATAGTTTTTCTTCTCCTTCAACCCCTAACCTTCTTGGATTGGCACCGGTAGCTATAATTATCGTTTGAGCAGTATAGTTCTTTCCATTTTGTGTTGTTATATTTTTTTGTTTTGTAATTCCTGTTATATTATCAGTTACGATTTCTACCCCAAAATTCCTGGCCTGCTCTGCCATACCCCCCATTAACTTAATCCCGGAAATAGGATCGGAAAAACCGGGATAGTTTTCAATAACATCAGTGGTCAACGCCAATCCGCCGGGCATACCTTTTTCAAGCAAAAGGGTTTTAAGTCCTCCTCGAGAGGCATACAGACCCGCGCTTAGTCCCGCAGCACCGCCGCCTAAGATAATAAGGTCATACATACGGCTTAATTTTTGCTTCCAGTTCGGCCTTAGGCACAACCCCTATAATTTTTTGCGCTATCTTGCCATCTTTAAAAACAGCCATGGTGGGTATGCTCATAATCTCGTATTCTATGGCAGTATTGCGGCCTTCATCTACATTTAGCTTGCAGACCTTCAGCTTTCCCTGATAATCAGCAGCTATTTCTTTGACTATCGGGCTGATCATAATACATGGTCCGCACCAGGGAGCCCAAAAGTCTACCAGCACCGGAAGGTCTGATTCTAATACCTCTTTTTTAAAGGTTTCATCGTTTAAATTAATTTCCATTTCTCTCTCGGTCTCCATTTCTTCCTCCTTTATATTCTCTTAGTTATCAAACGCGCTGCCTTTTCTCCTGAAAGCAGCATCCCGCCGAAGATCGGACCCATCCGGGGGGCACCATACACTGCATTGGCGGCCATACCCGCTACATAGAGATTGGGGAAAATTTCTGCTGTATTTTTTAATATAGCTTCTTCCCCTGCCTCTGCCCACATCGGTTTTTCGCCCAATACTTTACCGGTCTCGGTATTTAAGTTCACATCCATCTTGTTTTCGATAAGCCTGGCTAATTCAGACCCATGGCCGGTAGCATCTATGGTGAATTTAGCGCTGACAGCTATCGGGTCAACATGAAAACCGGCAATGTCCACTGCGCTCCAGTTAATTACTACACCTGCTACCTTCCGGTGCCTTATCATTACATCTTCCACGCTCATCAGGTTAAAAATTTGAACACCCGCCTTTGCGGCTTTGGAGCACAAAGTAGAAGCTGTTTCAACAGCATCTGCCAGATAATATCCTTTCTGATATAGCGTTGAATTAATTCCAAACTGATCCAGGATATGTTTGGCCTTTTTTTGGACCACTATCTTATTAAACATTATCCCGCCGCCCCATATTCCGCCACCGATACTCAACTTTCGTTCAAACAAGACTACTTTTAATTTTTTTTTGGCCAGGCGATAAGAGGCCACCAGTCCTGCCGGACCAGCACCGGCAATAACTACATCTGTTTGCAGCCCCTTCTTCAGCTTCTCCGAAAAGCTGTCAATAATGGCCTTAGATATCACCACCTCATCGAGCTTCATACTCCATTCTCCTGTTTATAATATTGTTAAATTGTTATAGCAATTTAACCATTTAGCAATTTAGCCATTTAGTAATTGTTGTTATTTCATACTGATCGCCTTCTTGGGGCATTCGTCAACACAGGTTCCGCAGTCCACGCATTTCTCAGGGTCTATCACTGCCACATCGTCCATGGTAATTGCTTCTACCGGACAGACCTTAACACAGGCCCCGCACGCATTACATTTACTTGCATCTACTTTTGCTGACACAACCTTCACCTCCATTCATATTTTATCTTAACTAAAACTATTGAAATATGCTCCAAAGTTCCTTTTAGAACTTTATCGCGAAATTAATAGAAATTTATTGAAATTTGTTGCCCTAACTTAACAACCTATTGCTATTTATTTCTATTAATTTCAATGAAACTCTTTTTTGAAACTCTTCTTATTTCTATGTATTTTTACATCACTTCATCAGGATGACTGATTTTTCCTCTAATTGCTGAGGCCGCGGCTACAGCAGGATTAGAAAGATAAACCTCGCTATCTAAATGCCCCATTCTCCCGCGAAAATTCCGATTAGTAGTAGATATCGCCCGTTCACCTTCAGCTAAAATACCCATGTGTCCTCCCAGGCAAGGACCGCAAGTAGGGGGTGTTATCACTCCGCCGGCCTGGATAAATATCTCAACCAATCCCTCTTTTAAGGCTTGCTGGTAAATATGCGGTGTAGCCGGGATTACAATCAACCTTAATCCGGGATAAACCTTTTTTCCTTTTAAAAGCTGAGCCGCTATCCTGATATCCGAAATCCTGCCATTGGTACAAGAACCAATTACTGCCTGATCTATCTTAATATCCCTCAGTTGGCTTACTGGTTTTACATTACTGGGAATATGAGGGCAGCTAACCTGCGGCTCTAGATTACTCAGATCATACTCTTTTACCTCACAATAAGTTGCGTCCTCATCACTTTTTAATTTAGTCCACAGTCCATAGTCCATAGTCCGCGGTTTCTGTCTGTGGATTATGGACTGCCTGTCCTGAGCAAAGTCGAAGGATCGGCTATTGACTTCGTTGATATAACCAAAGGCCGTTTCATCCGGTTCTATAATCCCGCTTTTTGCGCCTGCCTCAATAGCCATATTACAAATAGTAAATCTGTCGTCTATTCCCAGGCCTTCTATTGTATTTCCGGAAAATTCCATAGCCTTATACAACGCCCCGTTGACACCGATATCCGCGATAGTAAAAAGAATAATGTCTTTGCCTCCTACCCATTTTCTCAATCTACCACGATAGGCAAACTTGATAGTCTCCGGAACTTTAAGCCAGACTTTACCGCTGATCATGGCAGCCGCCAAGTCTGTGGAACCAACACCAGTAGCAAATGCGCCTAAGGCACCGTAAGTACAGGTGTGAGAGTCTGCCCCGACAACCAGCTCTCCCGGCAAAATCATACCCCTTTCAGGAAGGAACGCATGCTCTATCCCGCACCTTCCTACTTCATAATAGTGCTTTATGGCCTGATGTTCAGCAAAGTCCTTTAATACCTTGCACTGGTTAGCGCTTTTTACGTCCTTAGCCGGGGTAAAATGGTCGGGGATAAGAGCAATTTTCTCCCGATTAAAAACTTTCTTCGCGCCTATTTTTTCAAACTGCTCAATAGCCAAAGGCCCGGTAATATCATTGGCCAGACAAAAATCAATATCAGGCATAATAAAATCACCGGGATGAATTTCTTCCTTTCCGGCGTGTTTGAACAATATCTTTTCAGTAATTGTCATTCCCATAATATACTTATATACCAGATTAGCTTTGGGCTATGAGCTATGAGCTATGAGCTATGAGCTTTTTAGCACACAGCTCATAGCCCACCTGTGTTTTTTTCAAAAGGTTATCGTCATCGCCGTTTCATCGCAATTAGGAAATTTCGGGCATTTTATGCACTCACTCCAGATTTTATGGGGCAGTTCGGATTTATCTACTTTCCCAAAACCGTATTTTTCAAAAAATCCGGCTTCATAAGTCAAGGCAAAAACCTTTTTTATTCCTATTTTTTTTGCTTCTTTTAAAGCACCCTTAAGAAGCCGGCTGCCAATCCCCTTTTTCTGTCCGGACTCCCAAACAGCCAGGCATTTTATTTCAGCCAGGTCCTCCCAGAACATATGCAGGGCAACACACCCGTAGATTCTCCCTTTTTCTTCGTAAACCAAAAAATCCCGGAGATTTTCATACAATTCGCTTAATGACCTGGCCAGCATTTTATCCTGGCCCGCGAAATGATTAACCAATTTGTGAATCTTAGTGATATCGCCGATTTTGGCCTTTTTAATCATTATCTGCACATTATATACCACCGCCGCCTGAAAAGCAAATTCTTCATACACGGATATACGCGGATTTACTACGGATTTTATCTTTTCAACCTGGGCATACTCTTAAGAAGAACCCGGGTATAAGAAGCCTGAGGATTCCTAAAAAGCTCACCAGTCGCTGAAGCCTCCACAACCTCACCCTTATACATCACAAATACATCATGACACATACATTTCACTATTGAAAGGTCATGGGCAACCAAAAGGTAAGTAAGGCCCAATTTTTTCTGGAGACGAACCAATAATTTTAAAATCTCCATCTGGGTTGAAACATCAAGCGAAGATACAGGTTCATCCAAAATCAGGACTTCGGCGCCGACAGCCAAGGCCCGGGCCAGAGCGATTCTTTGTTTCTGGCCGCCTGAAAATTGATGAGGGTATTTTAACCTATCTTGATATTTCAAAGCTACCATTTCTAAAAACCTTTTAAAGATCTTGTTTTCGTCAGCTCTGCCTAAAACCAAAGCTCTCCTGCCTTCCAAAACAATATCTTTCATCCGCATTCGGGGGTCTAAAGAATTGTAAGGGTCTTGAAAAACTATTTGCATCATTTTTCTGACAGACTTTGGTTTATCCTTTAATGCCTGGCCGATCGGCATACCCTTCAGGAGTATCTCGCCCCTATCCGGTTTAATCAGGCCAATCAACATCCGGGCAAGGGTGGTCTTGCCGGAACCTGATTCGCCCACCAACCCCAATGTCCTGCCTCTTTCTAACTTAAGATTCACGCTTTTAACAGCTGATATCGAATCAACTTTCCTTTTCGTTAATCCTCTTTCTATAGAAAATGACTTAGAAACATCTCTTGCTTCAATGATAACCCTTTCTTCCTGTTGGGGTTTATAAGATATCTCAATGCTTTTTTTTAAAGCGGCTTCCAGCAATTCAGCGGTATAAGAGCAAGCAGGCTTTCTTAGTACTTCCTCTACTAAGCCCTGCTCAACGATCTCACCCTGCTCCATTACCAGCAGCCTGCCGGCCACATCCTGCACTATCCCTAAATCATGAGTGATAAACAAAACGGACATTTTAAATTCTTTCTTCAATTCTAAAATCAATTTCAGGATCTCCGATTGAGTCGTAACATCAAGAGCAGTAGTCGGTTCGTCGCAAATCAAAAATTTGGGATTAAACGCTAATGCTATGGCTATCATCACCCTCTGTCTTTGGCCGCCTGACAATTGATGAGGATAATCGTAAAAGACTTTTAAACCGGCAGCAATTCTAACCCTGTCTAAAAGCTCCAGCGCCCTTTTCTTTGAAGCCCGGACATCTAATTCTTGATGAACGCGAATAACTTCTTGAATCTGTTCGCCAATACGCATTATCGGGTTTAAGGAAGTAAACGGCTCTTGGAATACCATGCTGATCAGCCTGCCCCGCACCCGGCGCATTTCTGCTTCAGAAAGTTTAAAAAGATCCCTCCCTTGAAAAATTATTTCTCCTTCTTTTACTTGAGCTTCCCGGGGTATAAGCCGGATAATAGAAAGAGCGGTAACGGTCTTTCCGCATCCTGATCTGCCGGCCAAACCCACGATTTCATCCTGGCCAATGCCGAAATCAATACCCTTGACTGCCTCGGTTATGGTCCGGTCAGATTCGAAATAAACCTTTAAATTTTTAACCTCTAATATATTCATCTTAAATGACGACATAATCCCGAAGTTTCGGGATTATTTATCCGAATTTATTCCGATAGCAGCAAGAAAATTTAGAATAAATTTTCGCAGCGCTTTGCTGCCGGAATATTTTATGCAATTAAAGATTTTTATAGGTTATTTGTACCCGCTTGTCTCCGCAACTTGGGATTTAATGCGTCTTTCAATCCCTCACCCAACAGGTTAAATCCTAAAACAGTAACTAAGATTATGAACCCGGGGAAAAGAATCAACCACCAGGCAACACCTAACGTAGCCCGCCCTTCCATCAGTATATTTCCCCAGGTAGGAGTCGGCGGCTGCACGCCCAATCCCAGAAAGCTTAAACCTGTCTCGATCAAAATTGCTGCTGCCACGCCAAGCACAAAACTTACCAACACCGGGCCTATGCCATTAGGAATAAGATGCCTGAGGATTATCTTGAAATGACTCACGCCAAGAGCCCGGGCAGCAAGGATAAACTCCCTTTCTTTCAGGCTCAAGATCTCTGCCCGTATCAACCGGGCCATCCCCATCCAACTGGTTAACCCGATTATAACCATAATGTTATAGATATTGGGTCCGACGATCGCAATTACCGATAGGATTAAAAAAAATGACGGAAAACAGAGCATAATATCGACAAATCTCATTATTAAAGAATCTGTCCTTCCTCCGAAATAACCGGCCAGAGACCCCAAAGCTACTCCTATTATCGCTGCAATACCCACTGCCACCAGACCGATCGAAAGCGAGATGCGCGAACCATAAACTATCCGTGAAAACACATCCCTGCCTAATTGGTCTGTTCCCAGGATATGCTCCCCGGATGGTCCCATAAGCGCATTTTTGATATCAATCGCCGCAGGATCATAACGGGCTATTGCCGGCGCGAAAATCGCTATCAAGACCAAAACCAAAATTACAATCCCGCCAAATATTGCCAGGCTGTTCTTAAGCATTTGCTCTCCGTCCTACCCTGATCCGGGGATCAACATAGAAATATGTAATGTCAGCCGCTAAATTCGCAAGCAAGGTTAGGATTGCGCCGATTACCAAGACCGCCATAACAACCGGGTAATCGCGCGCCATAACAGATTGATAAAAAAGCTGTCCCATTCCCGGAATACTGAATATCGTCTCAAAAATTACACTTCCTCCAATAAGCCCGGGAATAGAAAGACCTAAAATAGTTATAATCGGTAAAATCGCGTTTTTTAAGGCGTGCCTGTAAAGAACGTCTTTTTCAGGCAGTCCCTTTGCCCGGGCTGTCCGAATAAAATCTTCATAAATAACACCGAGCATACTCTGGCGCATATAACGCGAAATACCGGCAAGCCCGCCAAAGGACGAAACCAAAACAGGCATTACCAGATGACGCCCGAGGTCTATTACCTTTCCCAATAAGCTAAAATTTTCGTAGTCTAGAGATTTTATTCCCGCAACAGGAAACCATCCCAGTTGAACGCTGAAAATAGACATCAATATCAAAGCGAGCCAAAACCCGGGAGTAGCAAACCCGACAAAAACAAAAAGTGTCGTCATTTTATCGAATAAGGAACCGCGCTTTACAGCGCTGATTACCCCGATAGGAACAGCTATTAGGAAAATAAGGACCATCGAAAGTATGTTTATTAATATTGTTATGGGAAGTCTTTCGAAAATCTTTTTTATAACCAGTCTTCCGTCAACAAACGAGTTTCCGAAATCAAACCTGACAAGTTTTTTTAACCAGATCATATATTGGATCTGAACAGGCTTATCCAGATTGTATAACTTTATTAATTTCTCTTTTGCCTCAAATGAAACCTTGGGGTTAAGCTGGGTCATTAAATCCGTGGGTTTACCGGGAGCAAGATGAATAATAGAAAATGAGATGAGGGTTATACCGATAAAAACAGGTATTAGGCTGAGTAATCTCTTAAAAATATAACTAACCATAGAACATAAAGGTTAATGAAGATAGCGCTGTTCTGTCTTTGGAACCCACCAGTCTATGAAATTGTACCCGATGCCGATCGGGGCCGGCTCTACTGCCTTAAATCTCCTGTGCACTGCCGGTAGGGCATCAGCAACATATAAAAACAGATAGGGTTGGTCCTGATACAAAAGTTGATGAATCTGATGATAAACCCTGCCGCGTTTTTTTTCGTCAAATATCCTTCTGCCTTCTTCCAGTAAATTGTCAACTTCAGGGTTACAATAACTTACGAAATTAAATTCGCTCTCTTTGGTCTTGGACGAATGCCAGATATCAAAACAATCAGGATCCCGGGAAAGCGACCAGCCTAACAGCACGGCTTCAAAACGCTTTTTATTGACAAATTCATTCAAAAACACAGCCCATTCGAGAATCCGGATGTTAACCTTTATTCCGATCTCTTTTAATTTTCTCTGGATAATCTCTGCTGTACGGCGGCGTCCATCATTGCCTTGATTACTAAGTATGGTAAACTCAAACCGTTCACCGTTTTTATCGAGCCATCCGTCAGCATCGCTGTCCTGCCAGCCGGCCTGGTTTAAAAGCTTCTTTGCTTTTTCGGGATCGTAAGGAATGACTTCGATATTTTTATTATAAGCCCATGATCCGGGGACAAAAGGCCCGGTGCAAACTCTGCCTAACCCCAGAAGAACACCATCAATTATTTCCTGCTTATCTACCGCGTAATTTATTGCCTGCCTGACCTTTTTGTCTTTAAACTTTTCATCCAGCAGGTTATAACCCATATAGGTATAACCAAAAGACGGATACCTGAACTTTTGAAATCTTTTCTTAAAAACTCTTGTATCGGTCTGCCTTTTATATTGAAGGGGACTAAGCCCCATATAGTCAATACCTTGAGTCTGAAGCTCAAAAAACATCGTGGTTTGCTCAGGAATAATTTTATAAATATAACCGTTTATCCACGGCCGGTGTTCAAAATACCGGTGATTTGACTCCAGGTCAATTTTTTCCCCGGACCTCCATCTTTTAAATTTATACGGCCCTGTGCCGACAGGACAACGGGAAAATGAGGTAGTAACCAAGTTGGAATTTTTAAGGAGGTGCTCAGGCATAATAGCCATGCCCCAGCTGGCCAGCGCAGGAGCAAAAGGCTCCTGGTATTTTACCTTAACTGTATAATCATCAATAAGTTGTAAATATTCTATCTTTTTAAAGTCTCCCCCGTAAGGAGTCGGTACATCAGGGTCGACAAGTTTTTGATACGTAAATCTTACATCCCGGCTGGTAAAGGGCTGTCCATCGTGCCATTTAACGCCTTTCCTCAAGTGGAAAATAATAGTCAGGCCGTTATCTAAAATATCCCAGCTTTCGGCAAGATCTCCGATCAGTTCTATGTTTTTATTGTATTTCACCAGGCCGTTAAAAATTAAACCAACCACATTACCCGAAGCGCTATCAGTGGCTAAAATCGGAACCAATGTTCTTGCGTCTGCGATAGACGAGGAAACAAATGTATCGCCGTAACAAGGTGTTTCCTCGGCAAATCCATCATTAAAGCTGCTGAATATTAAAAAAAATACCGCTAATAGCGGTAAAATTTTCCCTGCAATAACTATACCTGACTTTTTAATCACTGCTGGGTGTTTCGTCTAATTGTACTTCTCCCTGCTCAACATCTTCCATCAATGAAACTTTTCTATGAGAAGAAAGTATGGTTAACCCAAGACAGGTTATGATGAAAAGAATTGCGCAAACAGAGGTAGATTTAGTTAGAAAAGAACTTGTTTTTGTGCCGAATATCGAGTCAAGCGCTCCTCCTCCGCCGGTAAAAACATTAGAAAGCCCTGCTCCCTTGCCCGCCTGAAGAAGTATTACTCCAATCAATACCAGACAAGCGATAACATGTAAAGTGATCAAAATAGCATACATTTTTCAGCTCACGCTCCCTTCGCAATTTGAATAAACGCTTCTGCGTTTAAGCTGGCGCCTCCTACTAAGGCGCCGTCTATATCTTCCTGAGCCATCAGTTCTTTAATGTTGTCTGGTTTTACGCTTCCGCCGTACTGTATTCTTACTAACAAGGCAGTATCCAGGTCATACTTTTCTTCCAATAACGTCCTTATGAATTTATGGACTTCCCCGGCCTGGCCGGGGGTAGCGGTTTTGCCCGTTCCTATAGCCCATACCGGCTCATAGGCGATAATTGTATTCAAGATCTGGTCTTTGGTTATCTCGACAAGTCCGTTTTCAACATGGTCTTTTACCACCTCGAGGGTCTTGCCATCCTCTTTTTCCTCCAACCGCTCTCCGACACAGACTATCGGGATAAGACCCGCGCTTAAGACAGCCTTTACTTTTTTATTGACTGTATTATTTGTTTCATTAAAATATTTTCGCCGTTCTGAATGCCCGATAATTACAAATTTACAGCCGACATCCTTTAGCATCAAAGGAGAAACCTCACCGGTATAAGCGCCTTTTTCTTCCCAGTAAACATCCTGGGCGCCAAGCATTATATCTGAACCTGCAAGCAGTTCACCTGTCTCTCCCAGCGCTGTAAACGGCGGAGAAATCCCTATGTCAACAGCATCTGTCTGATAAAGAGACCTCTTAAGAAGATTGACCAGACTGACAGCCTCGTTTATTGTCTTATGCATCTTCCAGTTTCCCACGATTATTGGTCGCCGCATTTTTCTCTCCTCTACAGGCTTACGCCTGTAGTATCTGACATTCCCCACACGTAAGTGCGGGGTACTACTTATCTTGTAATGCCGCAATTCCGGGCAGTGTTTTACCCTCTAAATACTCCAATGATGCACCACCGCCAGTAGAAACATGGGACATTTTACCAGTAAGACCTAATGCTGTTATGGCTGCCGCTGTATCGCCGCCGCCTATCACCGTGGTAATATTCAGGCCGGCCAGAAAACGGGTAATTTCTTCCGTGGCCCTGCTAAACTTCTTTATTTCAAATACACCCAGAGGCCCGTTCCAGAGAACTGTTCTGGCATTTAATAGATGTTTTTTGAATTCTCTGGTAGTCTTCGGCCCAACATCCAGGCCCATCCAGCCATCAGGTATCTCCTGACCTACTATTTTTACATCTGCAACCTGCTCAACTTTCCGGGCTATTAGATTATCAACAGGTAAAACCAGCCCGATACCCTTCTTCTCTACCTTTTGTAAAATATCTTCAGCCACCTTCACCTTATCAGCCTCGAGCTTCGAATTACCAATCTTAAGACCCTTGGCGGCATAAAAAGTATAAGCCATGCCTCCGCCGATTAAAATTGTATCTACCCTATCCAGTAAATTATCTATCACCCCTATTTTATCGGAGACCTTTGCTCCGCCAAGGATTAATACAAACGGCCTCTGGTTAGACTTAAGTATTTTCTCAAAATATTCTATTTCTTTCTCTACTAAAAATCCCGCGGCCGCTGGAAGAAATTTCGCCACCCCGGCGGTTGAAGCGTGGGCCCGGTGACAAGCACCAAAGGCATCGTTTACATAAATCTCGCCAAGGCCGGCTAATTGTTTGGCAAAACCTTCATTATTGTCCGTTTCTTCTTTATGGAAACGAAGATTTTCAAGAAGCATCACGTCCCCTTCTTTCATGTCATTAACTCTGTCTTTAACTGAGCGGCCGATACAATCGTCTAATTTCATAACTTCTCTGCCGAGTAACCCGCTGAGTCTTCCGGCCACCGGCGTAAGCCTCATTTCATTCACTATCTTACCTTTAGGCCTTCCGAGGTGACTGGCTAAAATAAGCTTCGCATTGTTCTTTAAAATATATTTTATCGTCGGTAAAGCCGCCTGAATCCTGCTGTCATCTGTGATATTAAGGTCTTTATCCAGGGGAACATTAAAATCCACCCGCATCAAGACCTTTTTATTTTTAATATCAATATCTCTGATGGTCTTTTTATTCATCTTTGCCTACATGAAACTACTAAGAAATTTTCTTAAACGCAGATTCTCGCAGATCTAACGCAGATGGTCGCAGATGCTTCCGACAATAAATCTGCGTTGGATTTGCGTATATCTGCGTTAAAATCTTCTTTTGAAACTATTTATTTTTACTTTTTAGAAACATACTCAATTAAATCTACAATCCTGCAGGAATATCCCCATTCATTATCATACCAGGAAAGTATCTTTACCATATCCCCGAATACAAATGTCTTATCGGCGTCTACGATTGAAGAAGCGGGGTTTTTCTTAAAGTCTATAGAAACCAACGGCTGTTCACAAAGCTCTAAAATGCCTTTTAACTTCTCCGATGCTGCTTTTTTAAAAAGACCGTTGACTTCTTCTTTGGTTGTTTCTTTGCCGGTTTGAATTACGACATCAACTATCGAAACAGCAGGTGTAGGCACCCTTATAGCCAGCCCGTCTAATTTACCTTTTAACTCCGGGATTACAAGCCCGACTGCTTTTGCTGCACCGGTAGTGGTCGGTATCATATTAACGGCAGCTGCTCTTGCCCGTCTTAAGTCACTGTGAGGAAGGTCTAATATCTTCTGGTCATTAGTATAAGAATGAATAGTGGTCATCAATCCTTTTTTTACGCCAAAAGAATCCTTAATTACCTTTACCACCGGAGCTATACAATTTGTAGTGCAGGAGGCATTAGAGATTATATTATCTTTTTGCGGATCATACACCTCTTCGTTAACACCTAATACTATAGTGGTCATCTCGCCTTTAGCCGGAGCTGAAACTATAACCTTTTTCGCGCCTGCTTTTAGGTGCATACCCGCCCTTTCAGTATCACGAAATATGCCTGTTGACTCTACAACTATATCTACTCCCAGCTTTCCCCAGGGAAGCTTAGAGGGGTCTTTTTCTGAAAAGACCTCAAGCTCTTTTCCGTCAACTAATATTCCTTGAGATTTTGTTTGAATATCATTTTTTAATATTCCAAAATTGGAATCATATTTTAACAGGTGCCCTAAGGTCTGGGCATTTGTGATATCATTTACAGCTACAAATTCTATATTTTTCTCTCCCATCTCCAAGGCTGCCCTAAACACTAATCTTCCAATCCTTCCAAAGCCATTAATTCCGACTCTTATGCTCATTCCTCCTCCTTGCTTTTACGCCTTTGTATTGTTAATCTTATAAACACCCGTTTGACTTCACTATTATATCTATAATAGCTGAATTGTCAAGAAGCTTATCTTTTATCTTTAATAAACGATTTTTCTATATTTCTCTGCATAAAAGTGTAATTTGTGATGCCCTTCTGTTAAAAGTAAGGTTATTTAGAATTTTATCTACTGAATATCTACATTTTAAACATTTATTTCTGAAAGGACGTTTAAAGTTGCTATATTTAATAGATTTTACCTTAAATCGGTTTCTTTCCAAGAGGTTAAGAATTTCTTTCACTGAATACTGTTTATGATAAAATTCATAACACATATCGATATTTTCAGATAAAGTTATCTCAATTTCCGGCCGGGAGCTAAGCTGTAACCTCTAATAAACTCAACAGCCCCCATTCTCTTTTTGCCTTCGATCTGTAGTTCGGTTATCAATAATACGCCTTTGCCGGCTGAAACCACCAGGCCCTGATCTTTCTTAACTTCTATTATCTCACCGGGGCTATAACGCTTGATCATCGACAATGGGTTAACCTTCCAAACTTTAAGTAACTTTCCATCAATATAGGTAAACGCACCGGGTTGAGGGTCCATTCCCCGAATAAAATTATAGAGTTCATCGGACGGCTTTGACCAATCTATCCGGCCGTTTTCCTTCTTAAGTTTTGGCGCATAGGTAGCGGATTTTTCATCCTGGAAAAGTGGGGATAGTTCACTTTTATCTATCGAATCAACGGCCTTTAACAAGATATCAGCACCCAGAACAGCAAGTCTCCGGCTTAGAGAACCGGCTGTATCTTCGGCCTCGATTTTTACCTTCTGGCTGGCCAGTATCGGGCCCCTGTCCATATACTCATTCATCTCAATAATGCTTGCACCTGTTTCTTTTTCGCCGTTAATTATAGCCCAATTAACCGGGGCAGCCCCCCTGTATTTTGGAAGTAAGGAGGCATGAAGATTAAGAGCGCAGTTCTGAGGAATATCCAATATTTCCTTTGGTAAAATCTTTCCGTAAGAGACAACTATTAAAAGCTGCGGGCTATATTTAGAAATATCTTTGATAAAATCGTCATTTTTAATATCTTCCGGCTGGTATATAACCAAAAAGTTTTCTAAAGCAAGTTTCTTTATAGACGAAAAACCGACCTTTAACCCTCTTCCCTTTTTTCTATCTGATTGAGTCACCACTGCTGCAACTTCATGCTTAGAGCTAACTAGCGCCTTAAGCGACGGCAAAGCAAATTCACTGGTGCCAAAGAAAACTATTCTCATTTAGATAACTCCCTTTCGTTATGCGTTATGCGTCTTGCGTTATGCGTTGTGCGCAAAGCGCAAAGCGCAAAACGCATAACGCACAGCGCATAACGCACAGCGCACTACGCACAACAAATTAGTATTACATCGTCACTAAAGCATGTTCATCGGATCAACATCTACTTTAAAAATAACCCCGCTGGCTGGTTTAAACTTCTTTAATTCCTGATGCAAAAATTTATTGATCAAGGCTATCTCTTTACTTTTGAACATGATATGCCATCTAAAATTCCCCCGCAGTTTCGGCAAGGGCAATGAAGCGGGGCCGATAATTTTTATGCCTTTCGGTTTTGTCTTTCGCAGCATCTTGGCTAAAACTCTGGTTGTCTTGATTACGCTCTTTTCAAGACTCCCGCGAAATATCAGATTAACCAGATGGCAGTAGGGCGGAAATTCAAGCTCTTTACGCGAAATAATCTCCTGGTTATAAAAGGCATCAAAATCATACTGGCTGGCTGTGCGAATGCTGTAATTGTCCGGATTATAGGTCTGAATTACCACTTCGCCTTTTTTTAGGCCCCTTCCTGCCCTTCCTGCTACCTGCGTCAAAAGCTGAAAAGTGCGTTCGCTCGACCTAAAATCAGGCAGGTTCAAAGTCATATCTGCTGAAACCACGCCCACCAGAGTTACCCGGGGAAGATGCAAACCTTTGGCAATCATCTGAGTCCCCACCAGGATGTTAACCTTGCCTTTCTTAAATTCTCCCAATATCCTTTGATGACTTCCCTTTCGTTTTACAGAATCGGTATCCATGCGGCTGATATCTGCCTGGGGAAAGATCCTGGCCACCTCGGACTCAACCTTCTGGGTTCCAATTCCGAAATAACTCAAGTATCCTTTCTTGCATTGCGGACAAATTTTACCGGTTTTCTGCTGATAACCGCAGTAATGACATATTAAACTATCTTTATGAAAATGATAGGTTAAAGGAACATGGCAGGATTTACATTTTAAAACATAACCGCAGTTTTTACAATTTACGAAAGTAGAAAAACCTCTTCTGTTCAAAAACAACATTACCGTTTCATCTTTAGCCAGCCGGGCACTTATTGACTGCCCCAGTACATGAGAAAACATTTTTGTCTTGCCCTTAGGGCTAATTTCTTTTCTCATATCCACTATCCGGGTAGACGGAGCTGCTGCATCTTTTATCCGGCTTTTCAGTGTAACGAGTTTATAAACACCTTTTTTAGCTTTATAATAGGATTCTAAGGATGGCGTAGCGCTGCCTAAAATAACTACTGCCTGAGAAATCTTTGCTCTGGCTATAGCCGCGTCCCGGGCATGATAACGGGGAGAATCATCCTGCTTATAAGAATTTTCGTGCTCTTCATCAACTATAACTATACCTAATCTTTTAACTGGTGAAAAAACCGCGCTCCTCGTTCCGATAACTATAGCTGCCTTGCCGTCTTTAAGGTTTTGCCACTGGCGAAATCTTTCCCCGGGTGAAAGATGGCTGTGAAAAACAGCTACTTTATCACCGAATCTGGATTTAAAATGTTCCACGGTCTGAGGGGTCAGGGAAATTTCAGGAACTAAAACAATGGCGGATTTACCCTGTTTAACGGCATGCCTAATGGCCTGAAGATAAATCTCGGTTTTTCCGCTGGCAGCAATGCCAAATAATAAAAAGACATTGAATTGATTATCGCTTACGGCTTTAAAGGTTAAGTTTAAAACCTGCTGCTGCTCTTCGTTGGGCCTTAAATCCAAAGTCTTTAGACAGGCCTCTTCCGAAGAGGACATTCTGGTTTTAATTTTAACTTTTCCTTTTCTCAGCGGCCCGGGAATAGCAGCCTCAATAGCCTCACCCCAGGAACAAAAATAATACTCACTCATCCATTTGGTCAATTTTAAAAGGTCAGGGTTTAAGACAGGGTCTGTATCTATCATCTCGCTGATATTTTTAAGACGCCTTATGTCTGATTTAGCCAGAAAACCCACTATATAACCGATCAGCCTGCGATTCCTAAAAGGAACCCACACCCTCTGGCCTACTTTTATATCATTGGCCATACCTTCGGGAACCCTATAATGCAATGGCCCCTTAAGTGGTAAACCTATTGCTATCTTGGCAATTCTTTTCTTGGTCATATTATTCATCTATCTATGCAGATCCTAAACATGGATATTAAAATTCGAATTATTCAAATCTCTAATTAACCTAATTGCTCTAATTTCTAATCAATACCCAATTCCCAATACCCAATGACCAAATTTTGTTATTGGCTGTTGGGTCATTGGTCATTGGGGTTTATTTAGGTTAATTAGAAATTAGAAATTAGTTATTTTAATCAGTTATTTTACTAATTTCATTTCTTATTTTCTTCATATCTTCCCAAACCTCTCTTTTCCCGGAAGGGTTGCGGAGCAAGTAAGCAGGATGAAATGTGGGCATTACCTTTATGCCATTCCAGGTATGAAATTCTCCCCGAAGCCTGCTTATTGGTTTTGTGGTATCAAGCAAGGTCTGGGCGGCAAATTTACCCAGAGCGCAGATCACCCTGGGCCTGATTATTTCAAGCTGTTTCATAAGATAGGGATAACAGGCTTTTATTTCATCCGGGGCAGGATTGCGATTAGAAGGCGGGCGGCATTTTAATATGTTTCCTATATAAACATTTTTGCGTTTAAGCCCGATAGACTGGATAATCCTGGTTAAAAGCTCACCGGCTCTTCCGACAAAGGGAATGCCCTGCCTGTCCTCCTCAAAACCGGGAGCTTCTCCTACAAAAAACAGTTTCGCATTCTTACTACCCTGTCCAAACACAACCTTAGTCCTGGTATCATGCAAACCACATCTTTTACAGCTAAGTACCTTTTTAGATAAATCCTCCAGCCTTTCCCGGCCTGCCTCTTCAATAAAACCGGGCTTTCCGGGCTGTTTCAAGATAAGTTCATCTATCCCGAATTCCTTTTCCGCTTTAATGAAACCCTTGATTTTTCGGACAACACCCAAGAGTTCGTCCCGTTCTGTCGAAGTAATCATTTTTGCACCCCGGGCAGGTCATCATAAATAACACGGTGTATCCGCTGATATACGAACTTAGATATTCTGTTTCTATTAAAAGGTTTTATCTCGACAAACTTAACTCCGATCTCAAAATAATTCATTCCCTTACTCCGGCGAAAAGTGCTTTTCTTTATCCAAACCACCTGGCCCAGGGCTTTAATCGGTTCTTGGCCATCCGGAATTTCTATCTCCAGGTCTAATCCTGCACCTTTCTTTAACTTTTCCTCAACCGGAAACTTGATGCCTCCGCCGCTAATATCCCGGCTTAAAACCCTGCTTGGCAGCTCAGATTTTTTCAACACCCTATAAGATATCTTTATAGAAGCGTCAAGCCTGACAAATTTCCGCCGCTCTTCCATGATCTATTATACCCCCTTATGTTCTCGTCATTCAGATTATGCTGTAATTAGCAAATAACGCGCCTGTTGTGTCATACTCCGTCTTGCAGACTGTGTCGTAACTCATTTTGTCGTATACTGATACACAATATATTATAGCTGCCCAATTTATTGGGCGCTCTATGCTGTGCCTGATAAATCAGGCAGCTACGTTATGACACAGTCTCTTGACCGGAGTATCCAGGCCCAACGATATACTATGTCTGGATTACCCGGTCAAGCCGGGCAATGACGTCTTAATAGCTTATTAACCTCTTCGGCGACCTCTTCAACAGTAATCGCCTTAAGACATTTAAATCCCTTCCGGCAATTATGAGCCAGGCATTGCTTACAGCCCACGTCTTTGTGCAGCACTACATCTTTTTCTCCGGTCGGGCCCCACCTAACAGGGCTAAGACCGGCCTGATTTCTGCCAAAAATAGCTATCACCGGCGTGCCTACTGCGCTGGCTATGTGCATCGGGCCGTTATCATTGGTGATAAACAAACGAGAAGCTTGAATTACCCCCGCCAACTCCTTTAAATTTAATTGACCGCATAAATTCACTATCGGTAGTTTTACATAACCAGATACTTGCCTGGCAATATTCTTGTCAGCCGGGCCGCCGATCATGATCACTTTAATATTATCCAGCATACTCAATCTATCGCTTAACCGGGCAAAGTTCTGAGGCAGCCATCTCTTGGAAGAACAGCTTGAACCGGGATGAATGGTTATTAAATTATCGCCATTTTTGAATCCGTTTTTTTTTAAGACCTTGCCGGCAAATTGTTTATCCTTTTCAGCTACAGGCATAAAAAGGGTCCTGTCAATTTTTTTAATTCCAATAAGTTCGGTCAGGTCAAAATTATATTCCAGTTCATGCTTCTTACCCAGATGTTTTTTATCTTCTATTGAGCCGGTCAATAAAAATCCGCATTTTTTCCTGTAGCCGATACGGGAAGGAATGCCGGCTAAAAACGAAACTATATGGACCCGGTTGGTGGGATGCAAAATTAGAGCCAGATCAAATTTTTTTCTTCGTAAACTAAGAGCAAACTTAAGCGTTCCCCGCCAGCTCTTATGGACACCGTATTTATCATAGACAATGACCTCATCTAAATAAGGATTGCCAATTACTATATCTTTCGTATAAGGCCTAACCATAACAGCAATATAGGCTTGCGGAAACGCCTCGCGTACGGCCTTAATAACCGGGGTAGATAGGACAACATCTCCGATTCGGTCAGTGCGAATTATTAATATCTTTTTAATCTTTGATTTGTCAATCATTTGTCCCTATCGTCATCCTGTGATTTAACCCTGGATTAATTATTTCCAGGGCAGGCCACAGGATCCAGTAAAATATCGTTGTTCTGGATTCTGCGGTCAAGCCGCAGAATGACAATGTATTTCTATTTATTTCAAC
>JAYELI010000057.1 GCA_034717435.1 Candidatus Omnitrophota bacterium | reverse complement strand
TCGGTCGCCCTTCGGGAATACTCAGGACTTCCTTCGGTCGCTTACGCTCCCTCAGGATGACACCTATCTTAAAAAAAGGTCATTCTGAGGCCGAAGGCCGAAGAATCTCAGAAAACACGGTTTTATGGGAGATCCTTCGGTCGCTTACGCTCCCTCAGGATGACACCTACGCTTACGCTCCCTCAGGATGACACCTAGGTTCTGGCAGGGGTTGGAGTAGAGTTCTAATGGCTGTCGCATTTTTCTGCCGGCAGATGTTGAATGCTTTGACGTTTTGTGCTATAATCTTCCAACAGGTTAGACAGATATGATTAAAAAGACCAAACTTATTTTCTTGTTAGCGGTAATTATCTTATGTTCTGCTTCGGCTAACGCCGGTGAGCAGGCAATTATTATTGCCTCTCAGGGTAAGGTAGAAACCCTGTATTCCGGCCAAACAGAATGGGCGCCTTTAAAGCCGGGGACAGCTTTAAATCCCCGGGATTCAATCAAAACCAGGGATAATTCTTCAGTCGATATAAAATTAGCCGGCAGTGTGATCCGCTTAAAAGAAAATTCTTTTGTCAAGCTGGGTGATATCGAAAAACAAAGGGATAATATTAAAATTACAGAAATCGACCTGCGTAAGGGAAAAATATTAGCAACCCTGACCGAGCTATCTCCTGATAGCAAGTTTAACATAACCAGTCCGGTTGCTGTTTCCGGAGTCAGGGGAACCTCTTTTTCCGTAACCATCCTGCCGGATAATTCCTCAACTGAACTTAGAGTAGTAAAAGGCGAAGTAGTATTTGAATGCAAAAATGAGTTAGATAAATACATTAAAGTCACCAAGCTTACCTCTTCAGTCATTTCTCCCTGGAAGTTTGCTGAAATAGGCGCTGAAGGAAACGGGGTATTATCCAGGAAAATATTAGGCGAACAAATACCGGCCAATGCTTCCTTAAAGCATCTTCCAATAACCGAAGAAGAATATTCCTCTAAATTCGGCGCCCTGGCAAAGGTAACTACTGAACGCTCTGCCCGGATAGATGCCTATCGAAAACTTGCTGAAATAATGCACGGTACAGTCATAGATTCCAAAACAACCCTGGAGAATTACGCTATTAAGAACGATTCTATCCGCACGACCGTTAAAGGGGTGGTAAAAGGAGCCGGGATAATAAACACCGGATATTATTCTGACGGAGCGATATCCATTGACATGAAAATAAAATCTAAAAAAATAGTCGACCGGCTAATACCCCTAACCGGCGATATTTTTGGCTCTAATTATCTTGCCAGTCCGGAGGTAATCGAGATAGATGACTTTGGAGACTATTTAGAGATTATAGAACTAAACACAAATGACTAATTTCTAATTGACCTAAATAACCCTCCAATGACCCAATAACTAATAACAAAATTTGGACATTGGGGATTGGGCATTAATTAGGTTAATTAGGGCAATTAGAAATTTAATTTTCTCGCTATTTGTTAGTTGTTATTTCCCGGAAAAGGAGGAATGATGTTTTTATTCCTGCGTCTTATTCTTGCGCATTTTTTAGCAGATTTCCCTTTGCAGCCCGACATAATCTATAAGCTCAAGATAAAAAACCTCTGGGGCCAGTTTCTTCATGCATTGATATTCGTTGTCTGCGCTGTCGGCCTTTCCTGGCCTTTTTTAGGGATTAAGGCTATCTGGGGATTGTTTTTATTTCTGGGAGCCAGCCATTTTGCTATTGATTGCCTAAAAGTCAGGTATGTTGATAAAGGAAGGGCTAAAATCTGGTCATTTCTGGCTGACCAGCTTCTGCATTTGGGGGCTGTCAGTATTATATTTTTAACCGGTCTTAAAGACTTATCTTTTTCTGCAAATCCCTGCTTTCTCGAACGTCTTTACGCTAATAACTTCCTGATTCTCTTCCTTATTATTCTTATAATATCTGCTTATGTAATAAAGCGGATGAAGATTTTACGCGGTTCACAATAGCTCTTTTCACTCAAACCGGATAATGTCTCCCCGCTTGAATCCTGTTCCGCTAACCGCTGCTGCCTTTGAAAACTTATCCTGCACCTCTGCTATCTGAACCCTTCCAAGCATGGTGACCTCAGAGCCGAGAGAAATACCGGTTGCCGGGTCGATCAATTCCTCTCCCGGCCTGTAAACATTAAAACTATCTCCTGCCTGCACACCTGAAGTTGCTCCGCAATTCAGGTAGATAACCGGACCTTTTACCGTCACTATCCGGCCTTCCCAGACAACATCCTGCATTCGCCGGGCAATAAAATATACTGCATCATCTATAGCGCGCTGTGTCGCTTCTCCCAGAGGCGTGGCTTTAAACGTAGAAGTTCCTACCGCCCAATCCGATTCAGAATAACCGAACGAAAGCCCGGAAGAACTGGCTAAGCCCTCGCACCTTTGAGAATCAAGAACCTGGCCGGTGGTAGAATCATAAAGCCTGATATTTACCGCTACATGCGCTTTTCCTCCGCTCACTCCCAGAGAAAAGCCTTTATAGCTAAATCCCTGGCCTCCGCCGCTGGTGCTTTGCGCAAATTCCGTTACCGCGCCCCTGACCATAATCTGGGCATTCAAAATCCTTCCGAATTTAGCTGCTGCTTCCGGAGCGGTGCGGCCGCTTGCCCCAAAATCCTGTTCAGCCAGAACATCCTGAATAGCCTGGCGCTCCACCACAATAAACCGCCCGCTATTTATCAAAGCAGTGGTAAGCATTTCCGCCATACCTGAACCAATCCTAAAATTAGACGCTGCTCCGGCCTTATTTTCAAAGTCCATAACCGCGATCATTTTCCTTGGCCCTACCAAAGGCGGAAGGGACGGCAGTTCAACAACCACCTCTTTCTTGCGCTTCCTTTTCCTGGTTCCGGCAAATGCATCCTGGCTGGTCAATCCGAGTAAGATTAAAACAGCCAAACTGCCCAGCAACACCTTGTTTCTAAACATCTTAACCTCCCGATATAATGTTCAGTTTCTGTCCTTTAATCTCTGTAATCATCTATACTCTTTATAGAATGTTTTTTCACTCCAAGAATTTCAGATCAATTCTATTTTGTGTCTTGCCGGTTATATCCACTAATGGATCGGTAAATTCACGCAATTTAGCGGCCAGCATATTAGCATCGCCAGCCATCTGAAGATCTATGATCCCGATCTGATTTACAAAACTTCTTTCGCTTACGCTTTCAACCGCGCCTAAATTCCGAAGCCCGGCTTTTAATAAATTTAATTTATCAAAAGTGGCATTTTCGCAAATCAGCTGGATGCTTGTTAAATTATAGACCTCGCTTCTCCATTTTTCAACAATCTGTTTCATCACTAAATCAGATAGTTTACGGCCGGCGTCTTTTAATGACTTCTTGGCAGTAGGAATCCTGCCTCCTCCTCTTTGAACAGATTCAACGCTCTCGGAAACCATCAAGCCGGCGGTATCCACCTTAATAACCCTGGCTGAAACCTGCGCCTGGTAGGCATAGACAGAAACCCCGTAAGGTTTGGACGTATCCATTAAATCGCTGGCAGCCTGGCCCACTATAACCACTTCGGCTCCGTAGCGCCTGCCTAAAGCAGCTGCCTTTGAAGGATCGGCATAACTCAAAGCAGCATCCCTGGATTTAACCATCTCCATCTGCGCCCTATCGATAAGGGGAAAATTGTTTTCAAGAAAAGCCTTCTCCATTTCTGTCTGGACCACTGCTCCCGGCTGCTCTAAACCATCGATTGACTCAGAAAATACCGCCATAACTCTCGGCCGGCCCTTTTTTTCGAGCACAATGTTCAGGCCTTTGATGCTTTTTCTCAATGCGCCCAGGGCAACCACTGCTTTTACCTTGATTCTATATATTCCTCCTTCGCCCTGGTTATCGCCGGCTATTTCGTAACTTTTTACATAGCCTTTCACCTGGGAATATACTTTATCGTCAAGCAGTTGAAAATTTTGGACTATTGTTTCCGAATCAATAAGCACCCCGACTCCTTTTTCAATAGCGTCCCTTAATGCCCGGTTCAGGGCTTCCTCTCGCGAGATAAGAGAAGAACCCGCTGCCATACCTTCACCGATCATTTCCTTTTGCTCGATTTGAGCCAGAACAGTGCCGGCAGACGACAGCAAAACACCCAACAGCAATATAGCAATATTCGACCATATTTTCGGACTTTTCAGCATAATGTTCTCCTCAATATTTTTTCACTATTTCCCACAATCCTTCCATGGGAAGCTCGATATCTACCTCGACACTGCCATCAGTCAGGAATCTGGTATCCGCTTTTCTGGCGCCCCGTAGAAAGGTCTCTACCTCTGCTTTGACTTTGTCATGCTGAACCACAAAATCTATCACTGTAGTAGAAGCGCTAATCTGAACTCCGTAGAGCTCTTCGGCCAGATTCCTGCGGGCATCCATTTCAGCCGCCCGTTCAGCCATCAAGCCTGCCTCTGGCCCTGATTTGCCCTCAGGAGCTATGCCCACGCCGGTAACCGTAAGCCTGCTGTTCACCCATCCCGGAGCAGCCGGTGAAATCGAAGACCCTTTAATGTATTTGGCCGGCGCTACTCCCTGGCCGGTAGCCCTGATAACCCTGGCAGGATAATATTCGATTATCTTTTCAAACCTTATCGTCTTGATATATACACGGCGCCAGGGGTAACGGCGGCGGATATACCACTTACGTATTTCTTTTAATTTCTTGACTACCTTTCTAACGCTTACTTCAACATCCGCCTCGCATATCCCTTCCGGGGTATATCGATAAGGACCTATCTGCTCTATTCCTTTAATAAAAGCGTCCAATTGAGTGCTGATCTGGTCGCTTTCAGCTACAAAATCACGCACATAGGTATTTGACGTAATCCGCAATCCCTTGACAATCTCGGCCAGATTTCTATAGGCATCTACCTTGGCAGCCCGTTGGGCCATGAGCCGGCCCCTGGCAGTCACATTTTCCCAGCCCGGAATTCCCATAGTGGGGCTTGCTAAAGAACTGGTTTCAAGGGATTCTTGAGACCTGGGAAGGCCGGAACCCCTGGCGGTTACCACGCCTTCCGTATAATAAGTTGTGATCCTGGTAAAATCATTCGGTCGAATACGAAATAAATGAACCCTTTCCCAGTGAACGCGATGAAGCCTCTTAAGTTCCGTAATTATTCTGCCAACCTGCATTGCCACTTCAACTTCACAGGTTCCATCCCCCGGATACCTTGCTGAAACCACCTCAGCGCCTTTCAAGAATGTGTTGAGGTCAGTGCTGATCTGGTCACTGAGAACTACAAAATCACGGACATAGGTCGTAGAATTAATCTGTAAGCCTTTTACTTTCTCTGCCAGATTTCTATAGGCATCTACCCTGGCAGCCCGTTTGGCCAGCAATTTTTGCTGGGCTTCTGTTAACTCGGCTTTAACACTGCAAACCGCTGCTAAACTCACCAACCCGACTACCAACGATAAAACCAAACCTTTCCTGATTGCCTTTTCCATCTTCCGCCTCCCTTCAACCCGTTCTTTATTTATTAAGTATTTTTATTCTGTTCAACGGCCAGTAAATCAAAAAGGCCTTACCGACCAGATCTTTTTTAGGAACAAACCCCCAATACCGGCTATCCTTGCTATTGAAGCTGTTATCCCCCAGGACAAAAAGTTTATCCTCCGGAACATCTATCTTTAAACCCTGGCGTCCATAATCCCCCCGATTATAATAATATTCCGGGAGATGCGGATTATCAATCATCTGGCCGTTAATAAATACTCTTCCATTGGCAATGGTAATCTTTTCGCCCTGCTCAGCCACCAACCGTTTGATAAAAGGTTTCTTGCGATCTAGGGGATATTTAAACACAACCACATCCCATCGCTCTGGTTTTTTAAAACGGTAAATAAATCTATTGACTAAAATACGGTCTCCGCACATCAGTGTCGGCTTCATCGAAGAAGTAGGGATTTTAAATGCCTGGACAATAAATGTCCTAATCAGCATCGCTAAAATAAAGGCGATAAGTAAAGATTCAACCCATTCGCGGACAATTAACTTGGTTTTCTTTTTCATTTAATCAATCCTCTTTATAAATTGTTAAACTGTTAAATTGTTGAACTAAAAAATTATTTTAACGTAACTTATTGTAAAAAAATGCGTTTTAAAATTCAGGATACAAATCTTCAGTTTAGCAATTTAACCATTTAGCCATTTAGCAGTTTAACCATTTATTTGGTAGTCAAGATCGCCATAAACGCTTCCTGGGGAATTTTGACTTTTCCAAACTGCTTCATGCGTTTTTTCCCCGCCTTCTGCTTTTCCCAGAGCTTGCGTTTTCTGGTAATATCCCCTCCATAACATTTACCTGTCACGTGTTTACCCAAAGGCCTGACAGACTCCCGGGTAATCACCTGGCTGCCGATTGCCGCTTGAATTACTACTTCGAAAAGCTGCCGGGGAATCAACTGCTTCAGCCTGCCGGCCAACACTTGTCCTCTTGCCCGGGCCTCTTTCTTATATACTATTGAAGACAGGTTTTCACAAATTTCTCCATTAATCAAAATATCTAATTTTACCAGAGCCGTGGGAAAATAGCCGATAAATTCATAATCCAGGGAGCCATAACCCCGGGTAATCGATTTTATCTTATCGTAAAAATCGACCAGTATCTCCGATAGAGGAAGTTCATATGTCAACAACACTCTTTCTACATCCAAATATTCCGTGCCCTTATAGACCCCCCGCCGGGAGTGAGACAATTCCATTATCGCGCCCAGGGAATCCTTAGGGATAATCATAAATGCCCTGATGTATGGCTCGAACATCTGGGTTATTTTATTGTTGGGCGGAAACTTGGAGGGGTCATCTACAGTAATAACCCGGCCGTCTTTTTCTTTAATCTGGTAGGTAACGCTGGGAGCAGTGGTTATCAAATTAAGGTCGAACTCTCTTTCCAGCCTTTCCTGGACTATTTCCATATGCAAAAGCCCTAAAAAACCGCACCTGAAACCCAGGCCGAGAGAGGCGGAACTTTCCGGCTCATATACCAAGCCCGCATCATTAAGTTTTAACTTGGCAAGCCCTTCGCGCAGCAAAGAATGATCCTTGCTGTTTACGGGGTAAAGGCTGCTGAATACCAACGAAATAAGTTTTTTATAACCGGGAAGTCTCTCTTTGCAGGGCAACAGGGCATTAGTAATAGTATCGCCAACGCTTACTACTCCCGTCTCTTTTATATTACAGCTGATATATCCCACCTGTCCACAAGCCAATTCATCTACCTTGCAAGGCCGAGGCGTAAAAACACCCACTTCTTCAACTTCATATATACTGCCGGTAGACATAAATTTAATCTTCATTCGAGGGCAAATACAGCCTTTCATTACCCGTAAATAGACAACAACGCCTTTAAAAACGTCAAATTTGGAATCAAATATAAGCGCCTGAAGAGAGCTGTCCTTTTTGCCTTTGGGCGCAGGTATACGCGAAACAACAGCATCAAGCACCTCCTCTGTCCCTATGCCCTCTTTGGCCGATGCCAGAATTACCTGATCGGTTTCAATATTCAAGACATCTTTCAGCTGACGCTTAACCCTCTCCGGATCAGCATTAATCAGATCGATCTTATTGATTATCGGGATAATTTTTAAATTGTGCTCCAAGGCCAGATGCAAAGTTGAAACAGTCTGGGCCTCTACCCCCTGGGCCGCATCCACCAAAAGCAAAGCCCCTTCGCATGCTGCCAGGGATTTAGCCACTTCGTAAGTAAAATCTACGTGTCCGGGCGTATCAATAAGGTTAAGCCAATAACCTTTATAAGCTATCCTCACTGCCCGGGCCTTAATCGTAATCCCTCTTTCCCGCTCCAGATCCATATCATCAAGAACCTGATTTCTGAATTCGCGGTCGCTGATCGCTCCGGTAAACTGCAGTAACCTGTCGGCCAACGTAGACTTTCCGTGATCTATATGGGCAATTATGCTGAAATTTCTTATTTTATCTATTTTGATAGACATTCTTTTTTACGTTGACAATCTTATTTCCACGATTTGTGTATATTTGTGCTTTTCAATTTATACCTCCAGTATCTCCCATGTTCCAACTTCCGGTAATACATTCCAGAAATTATTTAAATCCTGCTTAAAAAAGTAACATTTTATAAGGGCGTTTACCGCAGGATGAGAAATAACGCATGCTACCTGTTGTTTATGCTTAACCGCCAATTTTTCAATCTGAACGGATACTCTCTGGTAGGCTTCTTTAATCCCTTCTCCCTTAGGTGGTTTTGAACACAATGGAGTCGTCTGCCAGAGCCGATAACTTTTCCTGTGTTTTTTTTGGGCTTCACTAACCAGCATCCCCTGCCACAACCCATAATTAATATCGTTTAACGCTTTTAGTTTTTTTACCTTCAGTTTATGCGGCCGGGCTACTGCTTGAGCTGTCTGGTGGGCCCGCAAGAGATCACTGGAATAAACAACATCTATTTTCATATCGCTCAATTCCTCAGCAAGAACCTTAGATTGCCTATTGCCTTTAGTGTTTAAAGGCATATCTATCAAACCCTGGATCCTGTGTTCACAATCCCAATCCGTTTGATTTTGGTTAACCAAAATTAATTTTGTCATATATACTTCTTTCCAACCTCTATCATCTGTTCAGCCTGTTCCCGGCTGGATGCCTCGGAATAAATCCGGACAAGCTGTTCTGTACCGGAAGGCCTGATTAAAAGCCAGCTTAAATCGCTGCAAATGAATTTTATTCCATCTTCTGCTTTAATCTCGTTTATCTTTTTGCCCAGTATATCGCCAGGGGGATTATTTTTCAAATTAGAGATGAGTTTCTTTTTCTTTTCTTGGTCAGGATAAGCTACGTCCTTGCGCAGATAAATAAATCTGCCGTATTCTTTTTCCATTTCATCTAAAATCTCGACTATTCCCTTCTGCCGGCAGGCCATCAGTTCTAATATCAAAAGCCCGGAAAGGATACCGTCTCTTTCGGGTATAAAATCTCTGAATCCTACTCCGCCTGTTTCCTCTCCTCCGACAACAACCTTTTCTTTCCTCATGATTTCACAGATATATTTAAAACCGACCGGCGTCTCGTGTATTTTCAGCCCGTATTTTTCGCACATCTTATTGATCAGGACTGTTCCGCAGATGGTTTGGACTACCGAACCGGACAACTTTTTATCCTCCACAAGGTGTTTTAATAAAAGCGCCATTACCTTATGCCCGCTGATCACTTCTCCCTGCGGTGTAATCACTCCTAATCTATCCACATCTCCGTCGGTGGCCAGGCCTAAATCATAATTTCCTTTTTTTATAAGCTCAGCCGTCTCTTGCAGATTCTCAGCTGAGGGCTCCGGCCTTCTTCCGCCAAAGCCCGGATTTGGCCGGCTGTGAATAGTTTCTACCCTGCAGGCCCCGCCGGCAAGAAGTTTACCAATATAACTATTCCCCGCGCCATACATAACATCAACCAGCAAATTAAATTTACTTTTCTTCAAAAGTTCTAGATCAACATAGTCCGCTACTGCTTTAAGGTAAGAAGGGATTACATCTTCTATCGTCAGCAGGCTCTTGAGGGCTTCTTCCAAAGGTAAAAACCTGGTTCTTTCCCTATAAAGTTCCTGTTCTATTTTTTTAATAATTTCAGGATCGGCCGAGCCTCCGTAATAAGCTTTGTATTTAATACCGTTAAATTCAGCAGGGTTATGGCTGGCGGTAACCACAATCCCGCCGCCCATTTTTCTGCCAACTATAGTAAAACTTACGGCCGGAGTAGGAGTTGGCCTATCGGTCAATAGTACTTTTATTCCATTGGCTGCCAGAACACAGCTAATAAGCTGAGCATATGTCGAAGAAAGAAATCTTGTGTCATATCCCACTACTATCTGCTTAGATTTAGCATGCTGGTCTTTATTAATAAAATCTGCCAGGGCCTGAGCTACTATTTTAACATTGTCAAAGGTAAAATCTTCGCTGATTATTGCTCTCCACCCATCTGTCCCGAACTTGATCATCTAAAAACTCCCTCCTTGATTAGTGTCAGAGATTCAAAGTGTCATCGCTCACTTCGCCCCTTTCCTCCTTCGCCAAAGCTTCTTCCTGCGCTAAGGCTTCAGAAAACAGGTCAAAGGACAAGTCGGGGACTTCGTTCGCTAGTGTCAGAGTTTTTACTTTGACACTCTGAATCTCTGACTCTTACTTAGATTTTCTCAGTGCTTTTATTGCTTTCTTTCTATTTTTTGCCTTAAATATAGCTGTCCCGACAGCCAATATATTGGCTCCGGCCTTTAAGACCTCTTTTGCTGTATGCTGGTTTATACCTCCGTCAACCTCTATATCTCCGTTCCAGATCTGACGAAGCTGGGAAATTTTGGATAAAACCGAAGGCATAAATAGTTGACCGCCAAATCCCGGCTCAACCGTCATAAACAACACCATATCAAGCGCTCCTAATATATTTCTAATACACCCGAGTCCGGTCTTGGGATTAAACGCAACTCCAGCCTTCAGGCCAAAGGATTTAATTAAATTGATAGTTTTTAGGGGATCAGGGCAGGTTTCAATGTGAAAAGTCAAACAAGTCCCGCCGCTTTTAGCAAAAACATCTATATATTTATCAGGGTGTTCGATCATCAAGTGAATACTAATCGGCAGTTTGGTTTGGGCCCTGATAGCGCTGACCACAGCCGGGCCAATAGTAATATTAGGAACGAAATGGCCGTCCATAATATCCACGTGAAACAAATCAGCGCCTGCTTTTTCTACTGACTTCATTTCAGCGGATAGATTTGCAAAATCCGCTGCTAATAAACTGGGAGCAATCAAAATCTTTTTTTTCATATTTTTTAATTTCCTGAACAAAAATTTAAAGGGCATTAACTCTTTATCGAAAAAGAATCAAACTCCCCGGAATAATCTTCCCGGCTGACCTCTACATTTTTTACTACTGCTCCGGCAGGACCCCGGCGGCACCAATTAACTATTTGGTCCACCTTTGTCTTTTCTCCTTCGAAAATCGCCTCTACCTTGCCATCCCAACGATTCCTTACCCACCCAGTAAGACCCAGGGCCCGGGCCTGGTAACGGGTCTTAGCGCGAAAGAAGACCCCCTGAACCAGCCCGGAAATCAACAAATGCGTCCTGACTCCAACCATTTTTTCCTATTTTTTAAGGCCGAACTCTGTTAGATATTTATAATACTCGCTGTCGGCGCTCAAAATTAAAGTGGTGTTTCGATCAATGGTCTTTCGATATGTCTCTAAAGTTTTTAGAAATGAATAGAAATTTGGATCCTGGCTGTAAGCCCGGGCATAGATAGTTATTGATTCAGCGTCTGCCTTGCCCTTAACAACCTGAGCCGTCCTATAAGCCTTGGAGGTGATCAGCTTTAATTCTTTTTCTCTCTGGCCGTCTATTTCTGCGCGCTTTCCCTGTCCTTCAGAACGGTACATCTCGGCAGCGCGTTTTCTTTCAGCAATCATGCGGTCATAAACCTTTACCCTTACAGCTTCCACGTAATTGATGCGTTTTATCCGCACATCTCTTAACTCGATCCCGTATTGCGGAGCCAATTTCCTTGCTTCCTGCAAAATTAACTTTTCTAACTTACTCCGGCCTATCTTGATCCGTTCAATTGCTTCTTCGGTAAGCATTAAGCTTTCACCTTGTTGTTTAGTTTCTATAATCCGATTGGAATTTCTCACTGTTTCAACAAGGATGTGGCCGGTAATGGCGTCGCGGGTTGCCGAATTAATAATGTCATCGAGCCGGGCATGCGCGCCCATCTCATTAGTTACAGACTGCAAAAACCTCAAGGCATCAGAAATCTTCCAGCGGGCTGTGGTATCAACCCAGATATACCTTTTATCTTTTGTTGGAATTTGATTAGGGTCGCCGTCCCAATCAAGAAGTCTTTTTTCGAAATAACGAGTTTGCTGAATAAACGGCTTTTTAAAATGCAGCCCGGAATCAACAACCGGCTTTCCCACCGGTTTGCCAAACTGGGTAATCACTACCTGTTTGGTTTCCTCCACTATGTATGCCAATCCACTCATAAACATCACTATCACCAAAATAATTAAAACAATAAATGCTCCTAACACTTTTTTCATCACTTATTTCCCCCCTTCCCGGCCAATGTTCAATAGAGGTAATATCGAGGTTTGTTCCGGGTCAATTATATATTTTTGCCTGGATTCAGGTAAGACATCCGTTAACGTTTCCAAATAAAGCCTTTTTTGAGTTATATCCGGGGACTTTTTGTATTCCGTTAAGACAGCGCTGAATCTTTCCGCCTCGCCTTTAGCCCGGTTTATCTTATCTAAGGCATACCCTTCAGCTTCGCGGATCGTCCTTTCCGCCTCGCCTTTAGCCCGGGGAACAGCTTTGTTATAAGCCTCCCAGGCCTGGTTAATCACCCGTTCTTTTTCCTGCTTGGCCTCGTTAACCTCGTTAAAAGCCGGCTTTACTTCATCGGGTGGATTAACATCCAACAATTTAACGGTAACTATCTGAATGCCTGTTTGATAACTATCTAATATCTTCTGCATCTCAAGCTGGGCAAGGTCATTGATCTCTTCTCTCTTTGTAGTAAGTACTCCGTCCACACTATAATCCCCCGTAAGTCTCCGCATCACAATTTCAGAGACATCCCGAACATTATCCTGCGGGTCTCTGGTATTAAAAAGTAACTTAACCGGGTCAGTTATCCTGAACTGCACAATCCAGCGCACATCCAGAATATTAAGGTCACCGGTAAGCATCAGAGATTCATCAGAATATGAGCGGCTGGAATATTTACTTCTTACTCCCGGGCGTATGGTCCTTGTTCCAAACTCCTCTTTAAATATACGCTCCACCTTTACCGGGGTTACTTTATCAATTCCAAAAGGCAATTTGATGTGCAATCCCGATAAGGTTGTGCTGATGTATTTGCCGAATCTCTGCACTACGCCTACTTCGTCCGGCCCGATAGAATAAATCATTCCGGTCAAACCTATCAATATAACTAAAACCGTGATTATGGCCGGGGTAAACTTTCTATATTTGCCAAACTCCTTTCTTCCTACATTAAGTATGTCTTCAGGCGTGTTAAACTCCATAATTCATCCCTCCTTTAAATGAGCACATAATTTATGAAAATCTTTGATTTTCATAAATTATCTGTGCGAATTTATCCTCGACATCAAAAAATGCCGGGGGTCCATCATTTTTAAATAAGCGCCGACTATCTCTTTGTGGTCAAACGCAAGCTTATATTTACCTAACTCGGTTAAACCCACTACAGCCAACGAACCTGCGTCACTTCCGGCAACAGGCCTGCCCTTTCCCTGGCCGGTATAAACCGTAGAAACAGTGTGAAACCGGGGGTCTCTATCCGGCTTGGAGTAAGTATGAAATTGTTTTAGCCCTTCCAAATCAAGTCCGGTTTCTTCTTTTACTTCCCGTCGAACCGCCTGCTCTAAACTCTCTCCATAATCGACAAATCCGCCGGGCATTGCCCATCCAAAGGGCGGATTGGTCCTTTTAACCAAAACTATTTTTTCACCCGAAAGAACAATCGCATCCACGGTAACGAAAGGTCCTTTTTGAAGTTGGCCGGCAATATGCCCGAGATACCTGAACACAGCCTTATTAAAAACCCGATAAGCTTCTTGATCATAAAGACAAAAAATAATTTTTCTTAGGTGTAACCCTTTCCCTCTTAAATACTTAACAATTTCTTGAGCCATAATCTTTGCCGAAGCCAGATAAGAAAATCCTCCTACTCCGCAGCCCAGGGCAGGAAAAGCAATTGATTTAATTTTCATTTGTTCGGCTGACCTCAAGCTGCCGGCAGATGACTTTCTTATCTTTGCTTCATCGGTCTTAAAATCCATACCCATGGTTGCTGCGTGGATCACATATTTTGCGGCAAGCTTCCCTCCGGTAGTAACTATCGTTTCTCCGATTTTTATCGTTCCCTTGCTTAGTGCCTCTTGCTCAATTATCTTACCTCCTTTTCTTTTTATCGCTCCAGCCACACCTCCGCCCATAAGCAATTTGTTATTGGCAGGATTGACTATTGCATCCACATCAAGCCGGGTAATATCTGCTTTAATTATCTCGATCTCGCAATCTTTGATTTTCATATCTATACTTAATTACACAGATTTTAAAATAATACCACACAGAAAACTTTGAACGCAGATTCTCGCAGATTGCACGCAGATGGTCGCAGATAAGTAAAACATCTGCGTTTATCTGCGTTAGATTTGCGTATATCTGCGTTAAAATATTTTTAGATTTCTCTATTTAATTATCTTTCATTCCTGCTAGCTGTCCAAAATGAACGTTACCGGACCATCGTTAGAAATATCGACCACCATATGTTCTCTAAATTTGCCCTGCTTAATTTTTACTCCTTGGCTAACCAGTAAGACTATAAAATCCCGGTAAAGTTTTTCAGCCTCCTGGAACGGAGCTGCTTTTTCAAATCCCGGCCGGCGGCCGCGTAAAAGGTCGGCACAAAGTGTAAATTCCGGCACTACCAGAATTTCTCCGGCTATATCTTTAACAGATAGGTTCATTTTATTTTTTTCGTCCTCAAAACACCGGACTTTCACTGCCCTATCCACCAGAAATTCAACTTCTTTTAATGAATCGCCTTTTTCCACGCCGAGAAAGACAACCAGTCCCCTGCCTATTTCAGAGATAAGTTCTTCCTTCACTTTCACAGATGCATTATTTACTTTTTGAATTATTGCTTTCATAAAGAAAATATCTTTTCGATCTTCGTTCTTTCCTTCTCGGCAAGAGGACCGATAACAGCCAGATTAATGTTACGGTTGGTAAATAGTTTCCCGGCTACTCGTTTTATATCTTTTTTGGTAACCATGTCTATTTTTTTCACTACTTCTGAAATATCCGGAATGCGGCCGCCGGTCAACAGCTTCTCTCCCATCCAAAGCATGTGATTAAGGCTGTCTTCCAATCCTATCAAAAGCTGTCCCTTAAAAAAGTGTTTGGCCCTTTTAATCTCATTATCTTTAACCGGGTTTTGAGAAATCTTATTTAACTCAGCAAGCACCAGTTTTAATGCCTTGGTTGCCTTTGCTTTTTCCACTCCCATGTTAACGCTAAAAACACCTGTGTCCTGATGTCTTCTGAGATGAGAGGCAATATCATAAGCCAGTCCTCTTTTTTCTCTTACTGTCTCATATAATCTTGAACTCATATTTGCCCCTAATATTACATTCAAAAGGCCAAGAGCATATCTATCAGGATGAAATCTGGAAAAAGAGTGGCAGCCAAGAGCAAGATGAACCTGCTTAGTCTCCTGCCGGTGAAATTTAAGCTGCGGCCTGGTCTGGTTTTCCTTTGCCGGCTGAAAGCGAAAGTGTTTTTTTAAGGGATCGAGGGTTAAATATTTCTCAGACCATCCTAAAATATCCTGATGAGGTAAATCCGCCACAACAGCCACGATCACATTATTAGGAACATAGTGAGATTTTAAATATTTTACAATATCAGCCCGTTTAATGTTTCCCACCGTATCAACGGTCCCGGATATAAGCCTGCCCAGGGGTTGGGATGGCCAGAGTAATTCATTGAGTAGTTCGCTCACATAATGGGAAGGCAGGTCCAGATACATCTTTATCTCTTCGCAGATTACAGTCCTTTCTTTTTCTATATCATCTTTATTGAGTAATGACCCAACTACCATATCGGAAAGGACGTCTATTCCGGCCCTTAAGTCTTTCAACAGCACCTTACAGAGAAAACAAGTAACCTCTTCGGATGTAAACCCGTTTAAAGACCCTCCTTTGCCCTCGATAGATGTCTTTATTGCTTTGGCCGATCTTTTGGAAGTCCCTTTAAATAAAAGGTGTTCTATAAAATGAGAAATGCCTGAAATGGCTTCTCGTTCATATCTGCTACCGGTAGCTACCCACACCCCGACAGCCGCCGAATTCATACCCTTTATCCTGTGAGTCGCTATCCTTAGTCCGCTATCCAGCCTTGTTATCTCATACATTATTCTCCTCTACTTTCCAAATAGCCCTGTAATATCAACTGGGCGGCTAATTTATCAGTTACTTTTTTTCTTTTCTTCCGGCTTAAGTTAGCCTGTAAAAGCACGCCCCTTGCCTGCAAGCTGGTCAGGCGCTCATCCCAGGTTTTTACCGGTAATTTAAGATCTTTTCTTAACGTTTCAATAAACCCCATAACCTTCTCAGCAGACGGCCCCGCAGAGCCATTCATATTCAACGGAAGCCCGGCTACTATTTCTTCAACATCATATTTTTTAATGATCTCTCTTAAGCTGTCTATGTCCCGGCTATCATTGGCCCTGATTAATGTATCCAGGCCCTGAGCAGTGCAGCCAAGCCTATCGCTTAGAGCCAGGCCTATTCTTTTTTGTCCTATGTCTAATCCTAAAATCCTTCGCATATTTTCTGGCGTCTTCCCAGTGCCCAAGGTCATCCCAGCCAAAATCCGCCTTTAAGCTGACTACGTTTTCAGCCTGCTCCATAATGCCGGAATCAATCGGCACACATTTAAGCCGGCTGTAAGCCCTATTTAAAACTTCTTCCTGTTCGGGTAAGCCAAAGGAACTCTTAACTTCCAAAAGCGCTTTGAAAAGCTCGGGCATATATTCGGCGATCGCATCTAATATTACCTGCGCCTTCCAGGCAAATATACCGCTGTTCCAGAAATAATCACCGCTTTTTAAAAACCTCTCGGCTGTTTTTCTATCCGGCTTTTCTGTAAACTTTTCAACCTTAAATATTTTATTTTTCTGATCTCCCTGCCCCGGGCGAAGTCCCGAGCTTGTCGAGGGACGAAGTCGAGGGGTGTCTTCTGTCTTCCCTGCCCCGGGCGAAGTCCCGAGCTTGTCGAGGGACGAAGTCGAGGGGTGTCTTTTAATCTTTATATACCCATATTCCACATCCGGATGAGCCGGTTCTATCCCGATAGTCACTAAGAGACTGCCAGAAACAGCTGTTTTTACCGCCAGGCTGACAGCTTGTAAAAATTTCTTATTATTTTTTATAATATGATCGCAGGGGCTAACCAGCATAATTGCCGATGGGTCTTTAATCTGGAGATGCAAAGCAGCCAGTCCTATTGCCGCTGCGGTATTGCGGCCAAACGGTTCCAATATAAAAGCGTCTTGCCTTAAAGAAGGTATTTTCTTTTTCGCAAATACCGCCTGCTTTTTATTTATGACTATGAAAATCCTCTTGCTGGAAGTAACCCTTTTCATTCTTTGAAATGTCACTTCAAGCATTGAGGATTTACCCCTGATCGAAAAAAATTGTTTGGAAACTCCTTTTTTTTTCTTGTTCTTGGGCCAAAACCTCTTACCTTCTCCGCCAGCCATAATTAAGCAATACAGTTTTTTGTTCATTTACCTTGCTTCCTTCGCCGCCTTTACTAATTCACCGACAAATTCTCCGACTTTTTTGACCAGATTGGGTTTCCCCAGATTCTTCTTTATCTGGTTAACAATAGCACTGCCTACCACTACGCCGTCGCTAATACGGGCAATTTGAGCTGCCTGAGCCGGATTTGAAATACCAAAACCAACCACAACCGGCTTTTTAGCAATACGTTTGATGCGATCCATGTTGTACTCAATATCCGAAGATATGTCTTTTCTCGCACCGGTTATCCCTGTCCTTGAAATATAATAAATAAATCCTTTGGACTGCTGGGCTATTTTCTTCATCCTGGATGTTTTTGTAGTTGGAGCTGCTAAATAGATCAAGTCCAGGTTATATTTTTTAAGTTCACTTTTTAATCCGCCGGCTTCTTCGGGTAAAAGATCCGGGACAATCAGGCCGTCAATTCCTGAGCTGAGCAGTCTTTTACCTATTTTTGCTATCCCCATGTGATAAATAGGGTTATAATATGTAAACAATATCAAAGGGGCCTCTATCTTTGCCCTTAATCTCCTGGCCAGGCTAAATACCTTAGTCAAGGTTATCTTGTTTTTAAGTGCTGCCTGAGAAGACATCTGGATGGTTATTCCGTCAGCCATGGGATCTGAAAAAGGCATCCCCATCTCTATCATATCCACCCCTGCCCGGCTAAGCTCAATCATCAAAGACTCGGTCAGCTTAAGATTGGGATACCCGCAGGTAATATAAGCAATAAACGCCTTCTTTCCCTCTTTCCTCAACTCGTTTAATCTTTTATCGATTCTGTTCATTATCACCCTTTACTAATACTCATTAATTAAATCTTTTCAGGTTCGCCTTTTGTACAATGTCTATATCCTTATCGCCCCGGCCGGAAAGGCAAACTACTACAATTTTATTTTTAGTTAACTGCGGAGCGAGCTTTTGAACATAGGCTATGGCGTGGGCAGACTCAAGCGCGGGTATAATACCCTCGACCTCTGACAATAATTTAAGACCGGCCAGGGCTTGCTTATCAGTAACAGCCAGATACCTGGCCCGGCCTATTTCTTTATAATAAGAATGCTCCGGCCCTACTCCCGGATAATCCAGGCCCGGAGCAAGAGAGTGGGCTATATTAATCTGGCCATCCTTATCCTGCAGGAGATAACTTTTGGCCCCGTGTAATACACCAATGCTGCCCTTAATCAGGGTAGCCGCATGCTTACTTGTTTTAATACCAAATCCTGCCGCCTCTATCCCGGCAAACTTTACTTTTTTATCATTAAAGAAAGGGTGGAATAGGCCGATAGAATTACTGCCCCCTCCAACACAGGCAACCAAATAATCCGGCAGCCTGCCTTCTTTTTTCAAAATCTGAACCCTTGTTTCTTTTCCGATTACTGTTTGAAAATCCCTGACCATCATTGGATAGGGGTGCGGGCCTACGACTGAACCGATAACATAATAAGTATCCTTAACGTTAGTCACCCAGTCTCTTATTGCTTCGTTGCAGGCATCTTTTAAGGTCTGACTGCCGCTGGTTACCGGCCTCAGCTCAGCACCAAGAAGTTTCATTCGAAAAACATTCAAAGCCTGGCGCTCAATATCTTTTACGCCCATATAAACAACGCACTTCAAGCCAAACATAGCAGCCGCAGTAGCTGTGGCAACACCGTGCTGGCCGGCGCCTGTTTCGGCAATAATGCGTTGCTTTTTCATCCGCCGGGCCAAAAGCACCTGGCCCAGGGTATTATTTATCTTATGAGCACCAGTGTGACAAAGGTCTTCCCTTTTTAGATAGATCTTAGGGCCTTTAAGAAACTTGCTAAACCTGGCTGCGTAATATAAAGGGGTAGGCCTGCCTGCGTACTCGTTTAAGTAGCAACTCAGCTCTTTTTGAAAAATTTTGTCTTTTCGGGCATGGCTATACTCAGCCCCTAATTCCTTTAAGACAGTAGTCAGGGTTTCAGGAATGAACTTACCGCCAAATCGGCCAAAATAACCCTGTTTATCCGGCTGCATCTGTTCAGACCTCCTTAACCTGCGCTTCTAACCTGTTCAATAAACTTCTTAATTAATTTGTGGTCCTTCCTGCCCGGGCCCTTCTCGATCCCGCTGGAAACATCGACTGCATACGGCCTTACTTTTTCTATGGCCTTTATTACATTTTTAGGCGTAAGGCCTCCAGCCAAAATGATCGGCTTGCCAATCTTCTTAGGTTCAATTGCCAGGTCCCAGTTAAACATGCTGCCGCTTCCCCCAAAGTTGTCTTTGTTGTAAGCATCCAGCAAATATATATCAACATCATAATCAGCAAGATTTTTTAAGCTATCTTTGTCCTTGACCCTGAACGCCTTGATAATCTTAACTTCTTTTCTAATCTGCTGGCAATAATGCGGGGATTCATCTCCGTGAAATTGCAGGTAATTAAAACCGCATTCTTGGGAAGCTAATTTGACTAACAGCCCTCGCTGGTTGACAAACAATCCAACCGTAGATACGTTTCCGGGAAGCGAGCTGATGATCTTGACTGCTTGTTTAATCTTGATCTGCCGGGGGCTCTGTTGGCTAAAAACAAATCCCAAAAAGTCTGCTCCTAACTCGGTTGCAGCCAGAGCATCATCTAAATTAGTAATCCCGCATATCTTGACCTTGGTCATTTAAACAAAATCCTTTTCAATAAGTGCGTTATGCGCTGTGCGTTATGCGTTATGCGTCGTGCGTAATGCGTCAAAAAAAACAAAAACTATTTTTTAAAGAAAAACGGGATTTAAAAGCGTCAAAACGCAAAGCGCACAGCGCATAGCGCACAACGCAATACGCATAACGCACGACGGACTTAACAGTTTAGCAATTCATCAGCACCCCATCACTTCTTTCACCTTAGCGCTGATATCTTCGCTCTCCATAAAACCCTCACCAATCAATACTGCATTTACACCCAAACTTTTTAACTTCATAACATCCTGATGGGTTTTAACCCCGCTTTCTGAAATTATAATTTTACCTTTAGGCAGCAATCTGATTAGTCGTTCAGTAGTGTCCAGGTTAACCTCGAAAGAAACCAAATCCCGGTTATTAATCCCGATAATCAAAGGGTCTGTCTGACTAAGCTTTTCTATATCCTTTTCTGAATGAATCTCTACAATCACATCCAGGCCTATCCCGGATGCTACGGATAAGAATCTGTTCAATTCCTCTCCGGAAAGTATAGCTGCAATCAAAAGTACGGCATCAGCCCCGGCCAAAGCAGATTGATAAATTTGATACTCATCAATAATAAAATCTTTTCGTAAAATCGGCAGAGTAACTACCTGTCTTACCTGGTTTAAATAGTCAAGGCTTCCTTTAAAAAATTGTTGATCAGTCAGAATAGATATTGCCCGGGCCGCGCTATTTTGATAAAGCTGGGCGATCCTGACAGGATTAAAATCCTCTCTGATTATCCCTCTTGAAGGACTGGCTTTTTTAATCTCAGCTATCAGGTTAATTTGATGAGCTTTGCTTATTGCCGATTTGAAATCGCGCCGGCCGGGAAAATCGGATTTTTTTTCTATAAGTCCTTTTTGGGAAACTTTTGCTTTTGCCTCTTCAATCTCTTTTCTTTTCTGGCTTAATATCTTATTTAAGATCATCTTAGTTGTTGGTATATTTTTTCAATAATTCCAGTTTTTTTAAGGCGCTGCCTGAATCGATCGACTTTTGAGCTAGTTTTATACCCTGGTTAATATCTTTAGTTAAATCAGCGGCATAGATAGCGCAACCGGCATTTAAAAGCACTATATCCCGCTGCGGACCGGGCTGACCGCCTAATACCTCCCGGGCTATTCTGAGATTAACTTGAATTTCTCCGCCTTTCAGGTCTTTTGAATCTGCCTTTTTTATCCCGAAATCCTCGGGGCCAATCAGGTATGTTCTTACTTCTCCATTGACCAGTTCAGAAACCTGGGTCTGGCTGGTAATAGTCACTTCATCCAGGCCATCTAAACCATGAACTACAAGCGCGTGATCAGATCCTAAATTAGCTAATACTCTGGCTAAAGGCTCGGTTAATTCCCTTTTATAAACTCCCAAAAGCTGGCAATTCGCTCCAGCCGGGTTGGTCAGCGGCCCTAAAATATTAAAAACCGTCCTGATTCCGATTTCCCTCCGGCTGGGCATGGCATATTTCATCGCCTGGTGAAGGGCCGGAGCAAACAAAAAGCCTATTCCAATCTTTGCCAGGCACTGCTCTACTTTGTCCGGGCTAATATAGATTTTAACCCCTAATGCCTCAAGTAAATTAGCACTTCCGCACTTACTGGAAACAGAAACATTACCGTGCTTGGCCACAGTCAAACCCGCGGCACTAACCACAAATGCACTGACTGTAGAGATATTAAATGTGTAAGATTTATCTCCGCCTGTTCCACAGGTATCAACCGCTGCTCCGGTTACCTTAATCTTTTTTGCGTACTGCCTCATTATCCGGGCACAACCGGTAATCTCATCTACTGTTTCGCCCTTTATTCTTAAGGCAGTTATAAAAGAGGCTATTTGGGATGGGGTTGCTTCTCCATCCATAATCTCTTTCATCACCTGTTCAGCTTCAAGGCAAGAAAGATCTATTCCTTTAACAACTTCAGCAATCACTTCTTTGATCACTTTAAATAACCCCTTATCTGCTAATCATAAACAGTAAACCAATATTTCTATGCTGCACATTGCCAATTACTCCTTCTGTGCCCATCTGTGTCTATTTTTTTCTACCGTGTTTCTTTCTGCCTGCTGCTTACTGCCTACTGCTTACTTTTTATATACCTCTTCCGGATCGAATACCTTCCGGCCAACCACGTTCACTGTCTTGCACTTTTTGCCTGCGCTTCGATAAAAACAAGATCTGTATCCCATATGGCAGGCGCCGCCTTTCTGTTGAACCCTGATCAAAAGCGTATCCTTATCACAATCAAAAAGGACCTCGTAAACCCTCTGGTAATGGCCTGACGTTTCTCCTTTAAGCCATAATTTCTTGCGAGAACGGGAAAAAAAGTGCACCTTTCCTGTATCCAGCGTCTTTTTTAAAGCCAGCTTATTCATGTAAGCCAGCATCAAAACTTCCTTGGTTTTATAGTCCTGCACTATTACCGGGATCAAACCTTGTTTATCGTACTTTAATTTCATGTTATATAACCTCTTGCCTCATATTATTTCCCCGCCGCTATCGCCTCTCTAAGGTCAACCTTACCCTCATACAAGGCCTTTCCGATTATCACGCCCGATAACCCCTCTGGTTTTAGGGTGTTAAGCTTAGTAATGTCTTCTAAAGAAGCGATACCGCCGGAAACAATAGTTTTTATCTGCGATTCCCGCAGAAACCGCTTGATGCTCGCCAGGTCAGGCCCGCTTAACGTCCCATCTTTAGAGATATCCGTATAGATAACGCTATTTAAGCCGAGTTCTTTTATTTTCCCTGCCAATTCAACCGGCGCCAGGGAAATAGGGCTGGTCCAGCCATTGGCTTGAATCAGGCCTGCTTTTGAATCAATGCTGACAATCACTTTATCCTGATATTTGGAAATTATCTTTTGAGCAAATTCCGGGTCTTTATAGATTTTTGTACCCAACACTACCCGGTTTATTCCTTTAGATAACACCTTTTCGATCGCTTCTTCAGTCCTGATCCCGCCTCCTAATTCGACAGGAATAGCTATTCTCTTGGCTATCTCGGCTGCTATATCCAGGTTTTTCAGGCTGCCGGTCAAAGCGCCGTCTAAATCAACCAGGTGCAGCAGCTTGGCTCCCATAAATTCCCATTGCCGGGCAACTGATGCGGGATTTTCAGAATAAACTATCTCTTTAGAAAAATCTCCCTGCCAGAGCCTGACTACTTTTCCGTTTTTTAGATCAATCGCGGGAATGATCAACATAACATACCTTTCTCAAAATCAAAGTTATAGAAGCTCGTTTGTCGTTGTCGATACTGGTATCGAAGCTGAAGGCTGGAAGCTGGATAATTCACTATGTCCAAGCCTCTAGTTTCTAAAACGAGCACCCATATGAGCATCGACAACGTTAAACCAGCTTCCCAGCCTGCAACCTGCAGTTTTTATAGGTCTATAACCCCTTTAGTAGAAGGGACGCCCTTTCTTCTCTTATCTATCTGAGTCGCCCGGTCAATTGCTATTCCTAAAGATTTAAATGCTGCCTCTAATAAATGGTGGACATCCGGGCTTGGTTCAATTATATCAATCTTTATGTTAATGCCTGATTTCTTGGCAAATGAGTCCAGAAAATGCCTGGCGTCATCAAAGCTATATCCCCCTGTTTCCTTTTTTAACTCTGTATTAGCCGGTAAGTTCCAGGAAAAACTGCCCCTTCCGCAAACATCCACCACTACCCACGCCAATGCTTCTTCCATCGGGACTGATGCCTCGCCAAATCTTTTTATGCCCCGCGCTTTACCAATAGATTTTTTAAACGCTTCGCCTAAGACAATTCCGATATCTTCATTGGTATGATGGTAATCTACCCCCAAATCTCCTCTTGCCGTAAGCTCCAAATCGAAAAAACCGTGAAATGTAAACAGGTCTAGCATATGATCCAAAAATTTAATACCGCTATCAATCTTGGATTTGCCTTTGCCGTCCAGCAATAACCTGCCGGCAACTTTAACTTCAGTGGTCTGTCTTTTTATCCGGGCTTTCCTGGGGGTCTTTGGGGTTTTTTCCTTTTTGGGCATCTTTAATCTCCTGTGTGGATTTGGCTCCTAAAGGAGGTTCAGAAAAATTCTTCTTTCTCTCTTCCCGCGCTAGAACTGTCTCCGGCTCAGGGAACCTCACATCTAAAGAGTTTTTGTGCAGCTTAAGGCCTTCTATTTCAGCCAGCCTGCCTATCTGTTTCTTGACCTTCTCCAGCGCTTCTCTGCTGTAGGTGATAAAATGTGAGCGTTTAATAAAATCATCGATACCTAACGCTGAATAAAACCTGGCTGTTCCGCCGGTAGGCAAGATATGGCTCGGACCAGCAATATAATCTCCCACTGCTATTGGAGAATAGGCTCCAAGGAAAATAGCGCCGGCATTAACTATCTTCTTTCTGATCCGGGAAGGACTCTTGACCATGATCTGTAAATGCTCAGGCGCAATAGTATTTATGATTTTAACTGCTTCTTTAAGGTTGTGGACTATGATCGCATATCCCGAATCTACTTTTTTCTTTATTTCATTGGCTAACTTCTTGGAGGTAGTGATAAGAATAGCCGTGGAATTGGCATGTTCAGCTTGAGCAAGAAGATCTGCGGCTACGTAGTCTGGATTAGCATGCCCATCGGCAAGCAACACTGCTTCGCTTGGGCCAGCCACCATATCAACGTCGCAAAATCCATAGACCTGCCTTTTGGCCTCAGTGACATACCGGTTTCCCGGACCAACAATTTTATCGACCTTGGGAATGCTCCTTGTACCCAGCGCCAGGGCAGCTATAGCTTGAGAACCACCGACCCGATATATCTCTCCTACGCCTAAAAGATTAGCTACTACCAGAATATGAGGATCTATTTCTCCGTTCCTGGCTGGCGGAGAAACTATTGTTATTTCTTTTACCCCGGCCATCTTTGCAGGTAAAACTGCCATATAAACAGTGGAGAACAGGGGCGCTGTCCCTCCCGGGATATAAATACCTACCCGCTCAATCGGATAATACTTTTCCTCCAGCATAACTCCGTCTTTTGCTTTTAATCTAAAAGACCTCTTCGACCTCTTTTTGTAAAAACTCCTTACATTCTCTATCGCCTGTTTGAGCAGTGGCACAAATTTAACATCTATCTGTTCATAAGCTTTATTTATATCCCCTTCTTTTACCTTTAACCTTTTAGGGCTTAATTCCACGCCATCAAACTTCTTAGTATATTTTACCAGGGCTCTATCGCCGGTCTTTCTCACGCCATCTATTATCCTGGCAACTGCCTTATATAATTGTTTATCAAAATCCTGAACAGTTAATCGTTCGAGCTTCCTGGAGCTTCCTTTTTCCCAAAATATTACATGCATCATCTTAAATACCTCTTAACTATTTGTGGTGCCTGCTGCAATGCCGAAGCAAGTTTTGCCGGTTCTCTGGAACCGGCCTGAGCAAAATCCGGTTTCCCTCCTCCGCTCCCGCCGATCAGCCGGGCTAATTCTTTAATAACATCCCTGCAGTTTAATCCTTTCTTAACTAAATCATCGGTCGCTGCGCTGACCAACGAAACCTTACCTTCCGATATTGAACCGAGGATGATAAGCGCTGAAGGTAACTGCTCCTTCAAAAGGTCCACTTTGTCTTTTAGGTCTCCGGCAGCAGCAGCCTCTATCTTTTTAATGATCACTTTGGCGCCTTTGAGATCAATAGCCCCCCCAATCATGTTCTTAATCTCGATCGAGGATGCCTGTTTTTTCAACCTGCCTATTTGCTTTGCATAGGAAGCCGTCTCGGAAAGAAGTTTTTCTATCCGCTCTATTATTTTGGGAGGACTGGACTTCAACATCTGAGACAAGTTGGACATAATATTCTCTTCGGTTTTCATCAGTTGGTAAGCTGCCCGGCCGGTAACAGCCTCTATTCTTCTTATACCTGCTGCTACAGCGCTTTCGCCTGTTATTCTAAATAGCGCTATTTCGGAAGTCGAAGCAACATGTGTCCCTCTGCAAAGCTCTTTACTAAGCCCGCCAATAGAAAGCACCCGGACTGTTTCGCCATATTTTTCGCCAAATAGCGCTAATGCGCCGGCTTTCTTTGCCTGGGTTAAAGGCAGATGTTCAACCTTTACCTGAATATTGCACCGGATATTTTGATTCACTATATCTTCTATACGGTCAAGCTCTTCTTTAGTAACCAATTTAAAATAATTAAAATCAAATCTCAATTTCTGGTCACTGACTAAAGATCCCCGTTGTTTAACCTGGGGCCCAAGGACTTCCCGCAAGGCGCTTTGAAGTAAATGAGTCGCGGTGTGATTCCTTTTTATCTTCAGCCTTCGTTCCTTATCAACAGAGGCTATAACCTTATCACCTAAAGCCAGCTTCCCTTTGATCACTCTTCCGTAGTGGACAATTATCCCATCTATTAATTTGGTATCTGATACCTCCACCACTGTTGCCTGTTTTTTGATTAAACCCTCATCTCCTATTTGTCCGCCTGACTCTCCGTAATATGGGCTCTGGTCTAAAATTATCCCTGCCTGACTTCCCTGCTTAATGTTTTTAACCGGCTGATCATCATGCAAAATCAGAACCACTTTTGCCTCAATTTCCTCTTTTTTATAACCCACAAATTTAGTAGCTTTGGCTGCTGACTTGATCTTGGCAGCTAACGTAGCAGCGAAAATTGTGCTTTGAATTTGAGAACCTTCCCGTGACATCTCCCGTTGTTTAAACATCGCTTTTTCAAATCCATGCTTATCCAGTTTGAAGCCTTTTTTTTCGGCATCAACCTCAATCAGGTCAAGGGGAAACCCGTAGGTATCGTAAAGCCTGAAACAGTTTTCACCGGGAATAACCTTTTTTCCCTGCCGGGAAAGGCTATCCATCAATTCCTGCTGAATGCGCCTTCCTTCTTCGATAGTATTTTGGAAGCGCTTTTCCTCAGCCAGGATAATCTCTGATATTGCCTTTTTTTGTTCAAAAACCTCTGGATAAAAATCCTGCATTATCCCGCCAACAAATGGAACAAACTTATAAAGAAATAAACCTGTTAAATTGAGAGTCCGTAAATGGCCAATAGCCCTTCTGATTAACATCCGCTCTACATAACCCCGGCCCTGATTAGAGGGCAGCACCCCGTCAGATATTAAAAAAATCACCGCCCGGATATGATCGGCTATGGCCATCAAGTGGTAATCTTTCTGCTCGTCCCGGCCATATTTCAGGTTACCTGCCTCGCATAAACGGTCAATTAGGGATTTAAGCAGGTCTGCCTGGAAATTATTTTCCACACCTTGACAAACAGCAGCAATCCTTTCCAAACCCATTCCGGTATCAATGCATTTATTGGGAAGCTCGCCAAGGCTTCCATCGGGTTGACGGTCAAACTGAGTAAAAACCAAGTTCCAGATCTCTATAAACCTTTCACAATCACAACCCGGATTACAGCCAGGCTTTTTACATCCTGTTTTTTGGCCTCGGTCATAAAATATTTCGCTGCTTGGCCCGCACGGCCCATTAGGTCCTTCACTCGGGGCCTCCGACGGCCAAAAGTTCTCCTTTTGCCCGAGTTTGACAATCCTTGAGACAGGAATCTTTATCTTGGATTTCCAGATATTAAATGACTCCTGATCTTCGGTATAGACCGAAACCCAGATCTTGGAAGAAGGCAGGCCTAACCTATCTGTTAAAAATTCCCAGGCCCATTTAATGGCTTCCTCTTTAAAATAATCCCCAAAGGAAAAGTTACCCAGCATCTCAAAAAAGGTGTGGTGGCCGGGGCTATGGCCCACCTTTTCCAGATCCACTGTTCGCAGGCACTTCTGGCAGGATGCTGCTCTTTTGTGATCTTTAACATGTCCGAGGAATTCCTCCTTGAACTGATTCATTCCACTACCGGTAAATAAAAGCGTGGGGTCATTGGCAGGAACCAAAGAATCGCTGGCAACAATCCGGTGGCCTTTTGATTTAAAGAAATCTAAAAATTCACTTCTGATTTCCCCGGTCTTCACTCGTTTATTTTTTCCCGAACAACAAAATAACCCCGGTTGGTCTTTATCAAAACGTTACCTTTAATCTTTGAAGTAACCTGCCGATAATCAGTTAAGCTGGTTATTGCCCTGCGGCCGATCTGGGTAATAATATCTCTTTTGCGCAGGCCTGACTCATCGCCAGCACTGCCGTATTCTATATCTATAATAACTATCCCTGCTGCAGCTTCAGGAATAGCAAACATTCTGCTTATTTCCGGCGTAATATTGCTTACTTTTAAGCCCCTCCACAATTCCTGAGATTCGGCTTCTTTTTCTTTTCTGGATTCCTCTAAAATATCCGGACGCTCGCCCACCTTAACCTTTAAGATCAACTCTTTCTTGTCGCGCATTACCTTAACCAGTACCTTTTTATTCGGTAAAGTCCGGCTCACTATCTTTATCAGTTGCTGCGTATCTTTTATGTCCCTTCCGTTAAATGTCCTGATTATATCTTTATCCCTAATTCCAGCCTGTTCAGCGGGACTGTCTTTAAGCACCTTTGCCACCAATACTCCTTTTTTGTCTCCCAACTCAAAATACTCAGCTAAATCCTGATCTATATCCTGAACATTTACCCCCAGCCATCCATAAAGAACCTTTTCACCCTTAACCAGACTATTAATAACATCCTTGGCTGTATTGATCGGGATGGCAAAGCCCACACCTTGATAACCGCCGGTACTCGAAAATATAGCTACATTTATGCCTATTACTTCCCCTTTTACATTAACCAACGGCCCTCCGGAATTGCCTCGATTAATGGCCGCATCAGTCTGAATAAGATCGCCATAATAGCGGGTGGTTCCTCTGACCGCCGGCAGGCTGCGATGCAGCGCGCTGATTACGCCTACGGTCATGGTCGGGTTGGGGTCGTCAATGATAAAAGCAAAAGGGTTTCCAATAGCAACTGCCCATTGCCCAATCTTGACATTATCTGAATCTCCCAGTTGGGCTAAGGGTAAATTTTTGCCGTCGATTTTAACTATTGCCAGGTCGCTTCGGGGATCACTGCCTTTTATCTTTCCTTTAAATTCCCGGCCGTCAGGAAGCTTAACAGTGACCTCGCCGTTATCCACTTCTTCTACTACGTGATAATTGGTCAGGATATAGCCATTACTATCAATAATAACGCCCGAGCCGATCCCCACTTGCTTATATTCTCTCTCGGGAATTTGAGTAAAAAAATCTTTAAAGAATTGATCAAAGAAATCGTCTTCCCCGAACGGGCTGGAACGTCTGTATCCAGAACCTCCTAATTTTTCTATGTGGGTTGTAGTAATACTGACTACCGCCGGGTATACATCCCTGGCTATTAAAGTGAATGCATTCTCTTTTCCAAAATTATCAGCCAGAGCATGGTTGGTAAATACGCTGCCAATCAAAATACTGGTTAAAACAGCTGTCAAAAACAAACTTTTACTTTTCAGCCCTATCCTGGCCATTGAATCATACCTCCCTATATTCCCATTATTTCTCTGACTTTAGTTTCAATTTCACGCATAAGCTTGGGGTTTTCCTTTAAATGAATCCTTCCTTTTTCCCTGCCCTGGCCAATCTTCACCTGGTTATATATCAACCATGTGCCGGACTTCTGGATAATATTATTTTCTATTCCCAGATCCATAATACTGCCGGCCCGGCAGATACCCTGATCAAACATAATATCAAACTCTGCCCTTTTAAACGGCGGGGCTACCTTATTTTTAACAACCTTGGCCAATGTCCTGCTGCCAACCACTACATCCCCTACCTTTATTGAGCCTTTTCTCCTGATATCAATCCTGACTGAAGAATAAAACTTCAACGCCCTGCCTCCGGGAGTAGTTTCAGGATTACCGAACATTACCCCTATCTTCATTCTGATCTGATTAATAAATATAACGCAGGTTTTTGATTTACTGATCGATCCGGTAAGCTTCCTCAGCGCCTGAGACATAAGCCTGGCCTGAAGACCAATATGGGTATCGCCCATTTCTCCCTCAATCTCAGCCCGGGGAACCAAAGCAGCTACAGAATCAACAACGACAATATCTACGGCGTTGCTTCTAACCAGGGCCTCAACTATTTCCAATGCCTGTTCGCCTGTATCCGGCTGGGAGATTAAAAATTCACTAAGCTTTACGCCTAATTTCTCAGCATAAGCAGGATCCAGCGCATGCTCGGCATCAATAAAAGCAGCCACTCCTCCGCTCTTCTGGACCTGACTAATGATACTCAGGCTAAGGGTGGTCTTTCCTCCTCCTTCCGGCCCGAATATTTCAATAACTCTACCCCGAGGAACCCCGCCTACCCCCAGGGCCCAATCCAGGGTTATAGCGCCGGTGGATATGGCTTCAATATCGATTCTCTTTGCCTGGTCTAATTTCATAATTGAACCTTTGCCAAACTGTTTTTCTATCTGGGTTAAAGTCATTTCTAATGCCTTTGTTTTATCTGAGATCTGACGATCTTCATGTTTGACTGTCATTTTTACCTCCTCTTTCCAGTAAATTATCCTTAATACATAGGTTAGTATTATAAATCAGAGAAAATATTTTGTAAAGCAAAATTTTGGTGGTATACTATTGCAGGTTTACGAATTACAGTTTACGGTTAGGGAGCAATGAGAAAAAAGATTACGAAAACAGAAAATAAACAAACGCTGGAAGCCAGAATAGCAGAACTCCTGACTACTTCAAAAAAAACCATCTCTGTAGCTGAATCCTGCACAGGGGGGCTGGTAGCTAACCAATTAACCAATATCCCCGGAAGTTCAAAATACTTTAAAGTAGGGATAGTTGCATATTCTAACCAAATAAAGGTCAACCTGCTTAATGTTCCACTTAAAATAATAGAAAAAAACGGGGCGGTCAGCGTTAAGACAGCCCTGGCCATGGCCAAAGCTATTAGAAAGTTATCCAGAACCGACATAGGATTGGGTATAACCGGCATTGCCGGTCCCGGAGGAGCAACCAGAAAAAAACCTCTCGGCCTTGTGTTTATAGCGCTGGCAACAACAAATCAGGCCATCTGGCAAGAGTTTAATTTCACTGGAAACAGAACCACAATAAAATCAAAGGTCTCCCGGGCAGCCCTGGAGATGGTAAGAAAATATTTATGCGCGCTTTCATAGCAATAGAGATCCCCCGGGACGTCAAGTCAGAGCTCAGCCAAATAATTGACACATTAAGGTCTTCTCAGGCAGATGTAAAATGGGTTAAGCCGCAGGATGTCCATCTTACGCTCAAGTTCCTGGGAAATATTGATCAATCCCGGTTAAAAGAAATCCAAAACATCTTAGATCGGGTAGCAAAAACTGAAAATTCTTTTGAAATGTCCATGGAGGACCTGAGTGCCTTTCCCAACCCCAGCTTTCCCAGGGTTATTTGGACCGGCCTCAAGCAGGGCAGCCAAAATACTCTGGATTTAGCTAAAAAAATAGAGTGTGAACTGGCAAAAATCGGGTTTGCAAAAGAAAAGCGTCCTTTTCACCCCCACCTCACCCTGGGACGCTTGCGTTCTCCCAAAAACAGAGATAAACTTTCTGTTCTTCTATCCTCAACCACATTCAAAAGCCAGAGCAGAATAAAGGTCACCCACCTTAACCTGATCCAAAGCACCCTAACCCCAACCGGTTCGATCTACACTCCTCTCTATCAAACAGCGTTATCCTGATTGGGCGGGGACTTCCCCGCCGCTAAATAGCCCAGAACCAGTTCTGGGCTATTTGCTTGTAAGAACTTTTTCAATTAAAATCCTTAACTCGTTGACTACCTTTCTTGGAAGTTTAAATTGGGATCTCAACGTCGGAGTAGCAATAGTAAAAATAAAAACATTGGGGTTCTTTGGAGTTTTGTGAACACCCACCTTCATCGAAAACTTATCCACAACCCACCTCCTCTGGCTCTATCCTCCAACATAAGGGGTCAGCCCTCGAAAATCGAAAATAGTTTCTTCATTTCTTTCCTCAACTGGCTACTTTCATTCATGCCTTTCTCAATACTCATTGCCGCCTTACTTACTGCCGAAGAATTCATCCTAAAAACTCCACCGATTTCCTTATTATCCAATCCCGCAAATTTTCTCATTAAATATATTGCTATTCTCTTCTTCCTCATAGTCCAGGTCCTTTTGGCGCGCATTTCCTTAATTCTTTTTCCATATTCTCTTTCCATTAAATCATCTATGCTTTTTATGGATATATACCTTTTAAGGTCTTTCTGATGAGAAAATTCCCCACCCTCCACTTGCTCTCTTAACTCATTTAACTTATCTTGAATAAATTTTGTGCCTCCCAAAATAAATCCTCCATACAAATCTTTAAATGGATTTTCCTTTTTTCCCAAACCTTCCATCATGAATTGACGATACTGCCTGGCCGACATTCCTAAAACCCTATTTATTTCTCCTTTATCTATAATTTCATCTTTTTCCTTTTTGATGTAAGCATTACAACTCGACCACTTGTACTCTTCCGGAAACTTTACAAGCTTTGCCAATACTGGATTCAAATGAATATACCGGCTCAATATTGAAAAATAACTGTCTGTATCCACAACTATTGACTTATACCTGCCCTGAAATAAATGTCCCGACTTTTTACGCTTCACATTGTAGTAAGTTGTGTATGACCCGTTTATGTAATGCATTAGTTTTGATAAATTTGCATGAAGAGTTTTTATTAGAAAATGATAGTGGTTGGGCATTAAAACGTATGCATAGATATAAAATTTAAATCTCGCCTTTGCGTTCAGTATATACTCTAGAAATTTTTTATAGTCATATTCACTAACATAAATCTTCTTCTTGTTATCCCCCCTGCTGGTTATATGATAAAAACAATCTTCTGTTTGTAATCTGTATGGTCTTGCCATACCTTTATTTTATGCCTTCAATATTTGAATGTCAAGCTTTTTCGATTTTCGAGGACTGACCCCTTTTTATCAAAAGCTGGCCGATGCCTGCTCCGAAGCAATCGGTTAATAAGTCAAAAACGCTGGGGTCGCGTAATGGAACAGAGGCCTGGTGCAGTTCATCGATAGCGCCCCAGATCAGGGCAGACACTATTACAAAGATAAACAATTTAGGCCTTGTTTTTGGCTGCGCTGTCTGGATCACCCGGGCCAGGAGAAACCCAAAGACAAAATATTCCAGAAAATGAAATACTTTATCCGCGAAAGGAAACAACATTAAAGGCAGGGACCTGGCCGGCCTTGAGGAAAGAAACCACATCAATGCCATATAAACCAGCAACGGAACCCAGAACTTTAAAAATCTTTTAGACCGGCTCATCAGTTTATTACCTTTATCTGGGAAGGGTGATTGATGATTATCTCCGGCCCGTTATAAAATTTTATTTTACCGGTTACCTCTATCTGCTTATTCTTATAAAAAACAACCGGGTCTATCGCCTTATCTTCAAACAGCCCCAGGTTAGATTTAAAGATCGCTACCGTAAAATCCTCGTGCCAGTCCCGCCCGAAATTTAAAAACACTACCTTTTTAGAAGCAAAGGTGCTTGTTACTCGTCCCCGAACAGTATAAAATTCTCCGATGTGCCCGGCGGCCTCCTGGTGAGTGATAATCTCGTAGCTTTTCCAGAATCCTCTTTTTTTCTGCCGCGCTTCCTGTTGAGCAGCCACTAATTTTTCGACATACTTTACGTTAGGCGGGTAGGTATAAAGCACGGCATAACCCAAACGCAGCAATTCCTGATTAACCATCTTATTGTCTACAAATACATAGGCCAGCCACCTGCCGTATTTATCGGTTTTAACTATATCAAATTCAAGTGTTACCTTCTTGCCTTCCACCAATTTTTTGTTGGCTTCTTCTGCCTGGAGACCATATTCTTCGGGTTTATATACCCAAATACTGCCTTTTCTTTCCCTGAGTTCAGGGGTATCTATTCCGATATAGCGGACAGTCTTGCCGTTAGATAGCTCGATCGTATCCCCATCGATTACCTTGGATACATAAAAGTCGGCTTTGGATCCGCCTGCGCTGCATCCTATAACCGCAAGCAATGAAAGAATTATAAAAAAATATATTTTAGCCTTCATTTAATAAAGAAGTATATCGCTATCTGGAGAATAATGTTGGTATATATTCCGGCTCCAATGTCATCTAACATTATCCCCGAGCTTCCTCCTATTTTTTCTAATCTTCTTAAGGGATAGGGTTTTAACCAATCGAACAGCCGATAGATTACAAACCCTGCTGTTAAATATACCGGTTCATATGCTACAAACCAGAAAGCAACCAGTAAGCCGGCTACCTCATCAATCACTATTTGGCTTGCGTCTTTTTTAGCAAATAAACGCTCAGCCCAGCCAGCGGTCAAAAAACCCAAGCAGATTACAACCAGGGTTACTATGAAATAGACAATCTGGCTGTTTTTTATCAATAAATATAACCCTACTCCGGCCAAAGATGCAGCAGTTCCGGGAATAAACGGTACATACCCGATAAAAAAAACCGAGGCTACTAATTTAATCAAAGTTCGCACTTAATATCCCCTTATTTCGCCATAAATATAAAAGTCCGGAACTAAGAGTAAGAGCTACGGTAACCAACATTAAAATAAATACAGTCCGCCTGAACATAATCTCAAAGGATATATTCCAAAGCCCAAAAAACCTGCTCAATGTCTCTCTAAAAGCCAAAAAGACCAGAATAGAGAATATAGCCAGCATCTGGGAAACGGTCTTATGCTTACCTTCCTTTTTAGCCGGCAGCACTTTTCCTCTGGAAAACGCCAATAATCTCACCCCGGTAATGATGAGCTCCCGCAGAATGATCAGGACCACCATCCAGGCCGGCAGGATTTTGAGTTCGACAAAAGCCAAAAATGCGGCAAGTACTAATATCTTATCTGCTATTGGATCAGCCAGCCTTCCAAAATTGGTAATCATATTTTTTTGCTTGGCAATATACCCGTCATAATAATCTGTCAGGCAGGCAATAATAAAAATCAGCAGGGCCAGGTACTTACCCGGCCACCAACTGGAGAATAAAAAAAACATAAAAACAAACGTAAGAATTATTCTTGAGATGGTTAGTTTATTGGGTAAATTCATGGTTAATTCGCGGTTATCTCGCCTACTAAATCGTATTCGTAAGTATCTGTTATTTTAACTTTCAAAAGGTCTCCCGGTTTGATCTTTTTTTGTTTTATCTTTACAAAAACCCGGCCATCTACCTCCGGCGCATCGTCCTTAGAACGGCCGATAGCCAAACCAGGATCAGTGCTATCCATTTGATCAATCAAAACATCTATTTTCTTGCCCAGAAAACCCTGGTTAATCTTTCTGGAAATATCTTGCTGCAAGCTCATCGCTTTATCAAAACGCTGCCTCTTGATATATTGGGGGATCTGATCCGGAAAACTAAAAGCCGGGGTACCCTCTTCCCTGGAATAGATAAAAATCCCCAGTCTTTCAAATCTTATTTGCTTCATAAAATCCAGCAGTTCGTTAAATTCCTTGGCAGTTTCTCCAGGAAAACCGACTATAAATGTGGTGCGCAGGGCTAAATCAGGCATGGCTTTCCTTAGTTTATCTATTAAAGTCAAAATTTGCTTTTTACTAACAGATCTTTTCATCCTGCTTAAGATTCTGTCATTAATATGCTGAAGAGGCAAGTCTATATATTTACAGATGTTAGAGTACTGAGCAATTACCTCTATCAGTTGATCCGTAAAATGACCGGGGTAAGTATAAAGCAGTCTGATCCAGGGAACAATGTTTTCTTCGGCCAGCTGTTTAAGTAAATCTGCTAATTTAAGTTTATTATAGATGTCTTTCCCGTAAAAAGTAGTATCTTGGCCGATCAGATTAATTTCTTTAGCCCCTCTTTTAGATAACCCTTTAGCCTCTTTTAGAATGGACTCGATTGGCCTCGAGCGGTATCTACCGCGAATCCTGCGGATTATACAAAAACTACAACGGTTGCCGCAACCTTCGGATATCTTAAGATAGGAGAAATGTTTCGGAGTGACAAAGAATCTCGGCGTAGAATGGCTATAAATAAAATTCGGCTTATTTACTTCGAAAACTTTCTGATTATTTAAGGTTTTTTTAACTATACTTACAATTTTAGGGTAATCAGCGGTCCCGATAAAAACATCTACTTCTTTTAGTTCATCGGACAACTTACGGCCATATCTCTGCGAAAAACAACCAGCAACTACCAAGGCCTTGATATTACCATCCTTTTTCAGTTGGATCAACTCCAAAATAATATCAACAGATTCTTTTTTCGCGTCATCTATAAAGGCGCAAGTATTCACTATAGCTACGTCTGAAAACTTAATGTCTTCGCTTATCTTATAACCTGCCTTTTCTAACAGGCCAAGCATTATCTCCGAATCAATCAGGTTACGGGGACAACCTAAGCTTATCATACCTATTTTAATCATAACTAAAGAGATTAAAAAACCAATTAAAAGTCATAAGTCATAAGTTTTAAACTCGAGAATTTACGACTTATGACTTATGACTTTAAAACTTATGACTTAATTTGAATTTATTTAGGATTTAGTGCTTCGGATTTAGGATTTATCTCTACTGCCTCTTTGGTCAGAATAACTTCTTTTAAAACTTGGCCGTTTTCTCCCAGTATCCCCAGTGGTTCATCATTCAGGCTTAAGCTAAGCGCTCCGGCATTACCGATCGACAGCCTGAATTTAGTGTCAGCTTTCCAGGTCTCTACACTGCCCTTGGCCAACATTCCTTGAAAAAGCAAGTTTCCGTCGCATCTGACCTCTAACCAAAGATCATCTTTAGCAATAGCCTGTAAGGTTAGAGGCCCTGGTTTGGAAATTATATTTTTTTTCTGGCTAACCACAGCCACCGGGCTTGGTTCTTTAGTTTCTATTTCTGCAGTTGCCGCCTTAACAGGGGGCGCATCCGGCCTGTGCAAAGGCAAGAGCTTAATAATAGAAAATGCGATCAGGAAAATAACTATCAATACACCGGCTATCATGGCAGGAACAGCAAATTTAGTTAAAAAATCCGGTGAAATCTTCTCGCCTTTTAGAGTTAAGATCTGCTGAGGATCTTTGGGATGGGTAGATAAGTATTTATCAATTAACGGAGTGCTTTCTACGCCTAAATACTCGGCATATCTTTTTAAAAAACCTTTAACATACATCGGGCTCGGAAGGTTTTCAAAATTACCAGACTCCATGTTCTCCAGCACGCTATGATGAATCCTGGTCTGGTTTGCTGCCTCTAAAAGAGATACGCCTTTTTTCTGACGGGCTTTTTTTAAGTACTTACCTATCGATTCCATAATATATTGCTATATTGCTAAATGGTTAAATTGCTAAACTGTTAAATTGATAAACTGGAGATTTGTCTTCTAAATTTTGAAACATAACTTTTTCACAACAATCTGTAATAAAATATTTTTGGATCTTTATAACAATTTAACAATTTAGCCATTTAACAGTTTAAGGGGTTGCTTCTTCTTTGTAGTCCTCGACCAATATCTCTCTTGGCCTTGGACCTCTATAGGGCCCTACCACTCCCTTTTCCTCCATTGCATCTATCATTCTTGCCGCCCGGGTGTAACCAAGGCGCATCCTGCGCTGAAGCATAGATACAGAGGCCTGGCCTGTGGTTAATACCATTTTTACCGCTTCTTCAAACAACTCATCTTCTTCAAAATATCCCTGGCTGTCCTTCTTTTGCTGCTGGGCCAAAATTTCTTGATTATACCGGGGGCCGGCCTGCAATTTGACAAAATTGATCACTTTTTCTATTTCTTGGTCAGAGATCAAGGTTCCCTGGCCGCGAATAGGCTTGAAGCTGCCCGGTCTTAAGAATAAAAGGTCTCCTTTGCCCAAAAGCTTATCAGCGCCATTGGCATCTAAGACTGTTCGGGAATCTACCTTGGACGCTACTTTGAATGATATCCGGGCAGGAAAATTAGCTTTGATCACCCCGGTAATTACATCGACTGACGGCCGCTGGGTAGCCAGGATGATATGAATACCCACTGCCCGGGAAAGCTGGGCTAATCTGGTAATGGAATTTTCTATTTTATCCGGAGCAACCACCATAAGATCGGCCAACTCATCAATAACAATGATAAAATAAGGTAAGCGCTTGAGCTCCTCCTCTTCTAATTTTAATTTCCCCGCTGTCAATTTGTCGTTATAAGCTTCTATGTTCCTGACCCCTAATCTGGCAAAAAGTTTGTAGCGGGATTCCATCTCTTCAACCACCCAATTTAAGGCTCCAACTACCTTATTGGGTTCTGTAATCACCGGACAGAGCAGGTGGGGAAGATTGTTGAAAATAGCCAACTCTACCCGCTTGGGATCAATCATTAAGAATTTTAGTTCTTCAGGCGTAAACTTAAACAATAATCCGATAATCAGGTTGTTGATACACAATGTCTTGCCGCTGCCGGTTGCCCCGGCAATCAAAAGATGAGGCATACTAGCCAAATCGGTAACAATAGGATGACCGGCAACATCTTTTCCTAAAGACAGGGTTAATCTAAAAGAGGAATTTCGCCATTCAGACGACTGAAGAATTTCTTTTAAATAAACCAGGGTCATAGCGCTGTTAGGGACCTCTATCCCTACTGCTGACTTCCCCGGGATGGGGGCAACTATCTGGACTGTTGCAGCCTTTAAAGCCAAAGCAAGGTCGTCACCTAACGTTATAATTCGATTTACCTTGACTCCCGGAGCCGGTAACACCTCATATCTGGTAATTACTGGTCCGCGGTTAATTTCAGTAACCTTTACTTCTATTCCAAAATCCTTTAAGGTCTCTTCTAAAACCCGGGCATTGGCATTCAAGTTATCAATCAACTTTCTGGCCTTTACCGGAGGCGGAGATTGCAAGAGATCCAAAGAAGGCAGTTTATACCCGTTTGTTTGGTTAAGACCGGCGCCTCCAACTGGAATTGGTCCGGCTTTTTCAAAACCATGTTTGGGAGGAGTTGGTTTTACCGCAGGCCTAATTTCTACACGAGGTTTAACCGGAACGGGCTTAACCAATGCGGGCTTGACCGGAATAGGCCTAACTGGCTTGGGCCTGACCGCTACAGAGTACTTAATCGATTTTTTTCTCAGTTCGATAACCCTGGCCAATATTCCTTTGAACAAACGGATTAAATATGAAAAAAATAGCAGCTCTGTAGTCAATAAAACAGACAAAATAAATAACGTAGCTAATATTACATAAGAACCCACCATCCCAAAGTAAATAATGCTCAATTCTGAAAACCGAAAACCAACAATTCCGCCATTGGCTATCCGTTGAACATCTACTCCCTGCAGACTAAATATTGACGAAATAGACACAAGGAGAATTATAGCGCCGATCAGCTTAAGGTAGAAGTGCTCTGTTTTTTTACCCCTTAATTTGAATATCCCCCAGATAGCGATGAAAAAAGGGATTAAATAAGCGCCTTTTCCTATTAAAAAAAAGATGGCTTGAGCCAAATAGGCTCCGGCTACTCCTACGAAATTATTTATCTGGAGATTTGTTGAAGAGGTAATCAGGTTTGTATCGCCGGGATTATAGGAAATAAGGCTCAGGCTAATTAAAACAGAAACAGCTATCAGTAGTAAACCTATTGCTTCGTTTACTCTCTCCTTAGTCATTATTGTCCAGTACTTCCCCAACCGTTTTCGTTCCTGTTGGTGCTGTTTAGGCTTGAACCTTCTTCTATTTTTACCCGGGCTACGGGCAAGATCAACATTTGGGCAAAACGTTGTCCTGCCTCAATGCAATAATTTTCCCCGGTAGTATTTAAAGCCACTACCTTCACTTCCCCTCTATAATTTGAATCTACCACTCCGGCCATAACATGGATGCCCTCTTTTGAAGCCAGGCCGCTGCGGTCTTTAATAATTCCCACAAAACCCGCAGGAATAGCAAGATGCAGGCCGGTTCCGATAACCTTTCTTCCTTTGGGCGCAATATCAGCGGTTTCCACTGCCCGTAAGTCCAGGCCGGCATCTCCTTCTCTTGAATAAGAAGGCGGGACTAAACCCTTCTCTTTGGCCTCGGGGCTTAATCTAATCTTTAAAACCATGTCCGTGCTTAAAGCCGCATTCATTTAAATTGTTAAATTTGTTTATCCCTCTTAAAATCAATTTTTAACAAAATACTGTAATAAAATATTTTTTGGATCTTTATAACAATTTAGCCATTTAACAGTTTAGCAATTTATTTATTTTCTTCTCCCATAGCTTGCTTGCGGGAAAGATTAATCCTGCCTTGTTCATCTATACCAATCACTTTAACCAATACTTCCTCGCCTTCTTTTAAAACATCCCCGACCTTTTTAACATATCCTTTGTCCATCTCAGAGACATGAATCAATCCGGATTGACCGGGTAAAATTTCACAGAAGGCGCCGAAATTAGTTATTTTACCCACCTTCGCTAAATATATCTTTCCTATTTCTGCTTCTTCGACCAACTTCTTAATTATCTCCACCGCTTTATTGCTCGCTTCCTCATTTACGGAAACGATATTTATCTTTCCGCCGTCTTCAATCTCGATCTTAGCGCCTGTATCATCCTGAATCTTCCTGATAATCTTTCCGCCGGGGCCGATTACATCCCCCACTTTGCTCGGGTTAACTTTAAGCGTGATAATCCTGGGTGCGTAAGGCGAAAGAGAGCTTCTGGCCTTATCCAGGACTTGATCCATTTTATCAAGAATAAATATCCGGGCGCTCTTAGCCTCTTCCAAAGCCCGGGCAAGAACTTCATTTGAAATCACGTTCATTTTAATATCTAACTGCAATGCGGTAATTCCTTTGGCAGTTCCAGCGACCTTAAAGTCCATATCTCCGAAATGGTCTTCTGAACCGATAATATCAGTGAGGACTGCTTCCTTTCCATTTTGCTTGACCAAACCCATAGCTATCCCGGCAACCTGGGCCTTCACCGGTATGCCGGCATCCATCATCGCTAAAGAAGCGCCACAGACAGTAGCCATACTTGAAGAGCCATTTGATTCCAAAATATCAGAGACCAGCCTGACGGTATAAGGAAAATCATCTTCCGAAGGCATAACCGGCTTCATTGCCCTTTCGGCTAATGCACCGTGCCCAATCTCTCTTCTGCCTGTCCCGCGCATCGGACGGACTTCTCCGACGCTAAACGGAGGAAAGTTGTAATGCAGCATAAACCGTTTATAAGACACGCCTTTTAAGGCATCTATCATCTGCTCATCCATTCTGCTTCCCAGAGTAGCAGTGGCTAAGCTCTGGGTTTGGCCCCGGGTAAATATGGCTGAACCATGAGCCCGGGGCAATACGCCTGTTTCACAATCAACCGGCCTGACGGTTTTATAGTCCCGGCCTCCTATTCTTTTGCCCTGCTCCACGATCATCTCTCTTACTTTTTCACATTCAATCTGCTCTAAGATATCTTTAATATCACCTTCTGTCTTTTCAGAATTTTCAGTAACCAGCTTCTCTATCAGCTGATTGCAAAGAAGGTTAAACTCTTCTTCCCGTTGTTCCTTCAAGTCTATTTTAACTATTTCGTCCAATTTTTCCTGGCTTAAATCTTTTATTTGTTGATAAAACTCCTGGTCTGTTTTCTTAAGCTCAATTTCTCTTTTAGGCTTTCCGCTGGATTTAGCCAATTTTTCCTGCAGATCGATTATCCCCAGGAGGTTTTCATATCCAAACTCTATAGCTTCTAAGATCGTTTTTTCATCACATTGGTCAGCACCGCCCTCCAGCATGATGACGCCCTGCCTGGTCCCCGCTACTATCAAATCCAAGCCGTTTTCTTCCAGTTCTGAATAAGCGGGGTTAATAACGAATTTATCCCCTGCCTTGCCTACCCTTATTGCTCCGACTAATTCAGGAAAAGGCACATCAGACACAGCCAGCGCTGCTGAAGCTCCAATTACCGCCAGGCAATCAGGGTCATTTTGTTCATCGGCAGATAAAACCGTTGCGATAACCTGGACCTCATTGGCAAAACCCTTGGGAAAAAGCGCCCTCAGCGGCCGGTCGATCAACCGTGAAGTTAGTATTTCCTTTTCCGAAGGCCTTCCTTCCCTTTTAAAAAAACCGCCGGGGATCTTACCGGCAGCGTAAGTTTTTTCTCTATACTCAACGGTCAACGGAAGAAAGCTCATGCCTTCTTTCATCTTTTTAGAGGCAACTACTGTTACCAGCACAATAGTTCCTCCGTGTTGAACTGTAACTGAACCATCAGCTGAGTTAGCTATTTTTCCTGTTTCAATAATCAAATCCTGGCTACCGATTTTTGTTATAACTTTTTCAGACACGTTTTCTCCTTATCTGCGCAATCCCAGCTTTTTTATGACATCAGCGTATTGCGTCGGGTTCTTTTTCTTTAAATAATTTGAAAGCTTTCTTCTCTGGCTTACCAGCTTCAAAAGGCCATATCGTGAATGATGATCTTTTTTGTGAAGCTTAAAATGTTCGCTAAGATCATTTATTCTTTTAGTTAATAAGGCGATCTGTACAGAACTGGAGCCGGTATCTTTTTCATCACCGCGGTAATCTTTGATTACCTGTTCTTTTTCTTCTTTACTTAAACTCATATACACCTCCGGGATATTTTATTTTACCACAGTTGAAAAAATATGTAAAGGAGAATCGAGCAGTCTTCTGGCCCTGGCTTCGTCCAGCCTAATCTGCCTAATCAGCTCTTCTTTTCCTGAAAATCTGCGTTCATTGCGGATTTTCCCTGCAAAAACAACTTCCAGCTCACGGCCATAGAGAGAGGAGTTAAAATCAAAGATATGAACCTCAATTATTGGCTCTATGTTTTCCCCGTCGATAAACTCAAACGTAGGCCTGCTGCCAATGTTAATTATTGCGTTATACAGCCTCCGGCCCAAGCTCACCTTAACCGCATAAACTCCGCCGGGAGGAATAACTTCATGATATGGTTTTAAATTTGCGGTTGGATAACCTATTAACCTTCCGCGCTTACTCCCCTTTACCACCTGTCCTAAAATAGAAAAAGGACGGCCTAAAAACCTTGCTGCCTGGTTTAATTTACCCTGCTTCAGAAAAGACCGTATTAAACTACTGCTGACGATATTCCCGTTTAGTTTAATCAATTTCATCTTATGTAAATAAAAAGAATACTTTTCTGCCAAAGCCTGCATCAGTTTGATATCGCCGCTTTTACCTCTCCCAAAGCAATAATTGTTCCCTAAAAATATTTCGTTAACCTTCAGGCTCTCAACCAGGGTTTTCTTAACAAACTCCTCCGGGGTAAGGGTAAAAAAATCTCTCTTAAATTTAAGCAATAAACATTTTTTAACCCCCATATCATCCAACAACTTCATCTTATGCTCCATAGAGGTTAAAAGAGGGGGGCTGCCTTCAAAGTTTATCACTCTTAAGGGATGAAGATCAAAGGTGATAACGACGCTGGTTCCGCCTGTCAGCTCAGCTCTTTTCTTCACTTCGGTTATAATTTTTTGATGGCCAATATGGACTCCATCAAAGGTTCCGATGGTAACTATCGGTTTCTTAAATTTCCTTTTTATTTTATCTAACCCTTTAATTACCTGCATATTATCATCCACTGCCATCCTGCGGCTTGACTGCAGGATCCAGTTATTATAAAGTCACTATCTTCTCTCTCAGGTCCTCATCGCTCATTTTCCCCAGCTCATCCAGCGTAAGACTATCTTCAATACGATAATTGCCGCTTCTGGTCCGGCACATCTTGGCGGCATAAGCGCCGCACCCCAAGAACCGGCCGATTTCAGAACAAAGAGTCCTGATATATGTACCTTTTGAACAAAGAACGCGAAGATTGACAAACGGGGGGGCAAATTTCACGATCTCAATTTTAAAAATGTGGATCCAGCGGGGTTTGCGAGGCACTTCAATCCCCTTTCTGGCCAGTTGATAAAGCCTTTTGCCTTTATATTTTAATGCGGAAACCATCGGCGGAATTTGTTCAATATCACCCAGAAAGTTTTTGATAACATCCTGGAATTTCTCCTGTTTTATATTAAACTTGTCTGATTTCGAAATTATTTTGCCGTCTGCATCCCCGGAATCAGTAGAAACACCCAGCTGCAAGGTTACTTCGTATTCTTTGCTGTCATCCATTATCTTGTTTGAAAGCTTTGTAGACTTGTTGAGCAGGATAACTAGAATTCCGGTAGCCAGAGGGTCTAATGTGCCGGCATGCCCTACTTTTTTCATTCGGAATTTCTTTTTGATAAAATCAACTACATCGTGGCTAGTCAACCCGCTCGGTTTGTTAACGACTAATATCCCGTCCATGTTTCAATGCTCCTTGAGACTCTGCTACTACCTTTTTAATCACCTCATCCAATGTGCCTTTTATTCTGCAGCCGCTCGCCCGACAATGTCCTCCTCCGCCAAACTTTCCGGCAATTAATGTTACATCTACTACACTTTTGGACCGCAGGCAGACCCTGATCCTGCCCTTTACCTCGGTCTCGCTGAAGAAGATGGCTATTTCCACTCCATAAAGTGAACGGGCATAATTTACAAAATATTCTGTATCCTGCCAATCAGCCCCTGCTTTTCTCAGCATATCATTTGTTACATATAACCAAGCAATAGATCCATCGTGATTGATAACCTTAATGGTTGAAAGCGCCATTCCTAACAATCTCATCCCGGCCAGCGAATTAACTTCGTACATTTTTTCAGCCACGATTTCCGGTTTTACCCCGCATTCGAGAAGATGGCTGGCTACCCGGTAAGTACTGCTGGTTGTATTGGCATATCTAAACGAACCCGTATCGGTTAAGATGGCCACATACATCGCTAAAGCGCTTTCATTTTTAATCGGGCAATTCAGCTTTTTGTAGAGATAATAAACCATTTCACCGGCCGCACCGGCCCTGGTATCCACCCAGTTTATATCGCCGAAATTCTCATTGCTGACGTGGTGGTCAATATTGATTATCTTTTTTGCCGGCGATAAAAGAGACGGCACCCTGCCTAATCTGTTCAGATTAGAAGAATCCATAATGATCGCAACTTCGAAATTTGGCTTTCGGACTAATTCGTCGATACAGGTCCACTTTCCCAAAAAATCATACATAGCAGGCAAAGGCTTATCATTGATTATAACGGCCTTTTTTTTCATCTGCTTCAAAAGAGACCTCATGGCAAATTGGCTTCCAACCGCATCACCGTCGGGATTAACATGAGAAGAAATAAGAAAGCTGTCGTATTTCTTTATAGCACTGATGACCTGGCTTAGAGTCATATTTCCTTTTCCTTTTTTATTTTCGCTAAAACATCGTCTATCTGTGCGCTATATTCAATTGACTTATCAAACCTGAATCTGATCTCTGGCACAAAACGCATCCTCAACCTCTGGCCAACGGCTTTTCTTAAAAAACCGGCTGCATTCTGTAAGCCGATCCGGGTAGACTTCTTATTTTTATCACTGCCCAATACGCTAAAATAAACATCGGCAAATCTCAAGTCAGCCGTTACCTTAACTCCGGTAATAGTGATAAAACCTATCCGGGGGTCTTTTACTTCTTTTTGGATAAGTTCGGATATTTCCTGGCGAATTATCTCAGCTACCCTGCTCAACCGCTGGTTGTTCATTATAAAATCTCCATTTTTGACAATGTTAAACGAGCTTCTATTGCTTAGTATAAATTTTTATTCTAATGATGCAGGCGGCTTTTTAGAAGACCGGTAAAAGGCTATGGCCGCATAACCAACTACGCTCTTCTTTTCACCCGATGTATCTCCTGAATTAGCATACTTAAGCACCTTTACCTTATCGGCGCCGAATTTCTTAGCTGCGATCATCACGGTTATTATTGCTGCCCCGCCGCAAAGCTCCACATCACCGCTATTTAATTTATCTGAAAGCTCATCCGGGGAAAATCTTTCTATTGCTCTAAGCGTCTTTTCATCTATCAGATTAGCTGTCGCGTATTCATAGTAATGTGACATATCGCTCGAGGCGATAAATAAAATTTTTTTTCCTTTCAGAACCTTGGTTAAAGCATCAGCCAGGCCCCGGCAAATTGCCATTTTTTTATCGCCGATAACAACAGGAATTATTGAAAAATTATTTAATACAACCTGCAGAAATGGAACTTCAACCTCTACTGAATGTTCCTTCTGATGAAGAGGGGCGTAATAAGTTATTTGTTTATTCTCTGCTATTATTTTGTCAGAAAGTCCTTTGTTAACTTTTACAACACCTAACGGGGTTCGATAATCACCTATATTATAAACTGATGATCCTTGATAATGTAAATAATGACTTGGGCCCAGGATCACCACTGTTTCAAACTCCTTTTCTTCAAGCAATTTATATCCCCAGGCAGCTATCTCGCCAGAATACCGGTAGCCGGCATGAGGAACCACCAGGCCGATTAATTCCCCTTCAAGCTTAGAAGGAGCAGCTTTCTCTAAAAAATTTTCTATCATTATTCGCAGTGCCCGGGCATCGGAAGGATAAAACCTGCCGCTGACTACCGGCCGGCGGACCGTGCCGCCGCAGAAAGCCTTTTGAATAAAATATCCCCGGCTAAATAGCATTAAGGCTGCTAATATAACCGAGTTGAGAGTTTTGAATTTTTTCATCACCTGCTGTTTTACAATTCCTTTTTTCTTAAGCTAACCCTATAATCATCGGTCTCTTTTTTTAAGATAATATGTCCCTCCCTGGCAAGCCAGCCCAGGCTCATTAGGACAAGCTCACTGGGTTTTTCAGTGTAAGAAACCACCTCTGATAAAGCCACTTCATCCTTTTCATCCAGAAGATGCCAGATATCACCGGCTACTATCCCGATTTTGGTTATCATATTTATCCCTCCTTTTTTCTCGCAGTTATAATTTAGCTTCGTTATCGGCTCTCGACTTTGCTCGAGACGACCCTAAGTTTGCCGAAAAGTCACTTGCTAAATTATCTGCTCGTTTATTATAACTTTTACAACCAGGACATCTTGTTATATCCTGGTCCTTATCAACCAGATAAAGACGGGTGCAAACCGAACACTGCCTAAAAGCGTTATCCTGGTCAGTCAGCTTCCTTTTTTTAGTACAGTTTACAATAATCCAGATAGTCAAAATACCAAACACCGTAATAAACTGGTATATTGAAACAGCTGTTGTTAAATCCAACCTTATCATAATTATATTGTTATATTGTTAAATGGTTAAATTGTTAAACTGCTATAACAGTTTAGCCATTTAGCAATTTATCAGTTTAACAGTTTAGCAATTTATCACTCCAGAGAGATTTTCGCAATACCCCACTGACCGGCTTGCTGAAAATCAGACCCAAGAACCCCGAATCGCCATTTACTGATATATCTAATCCCTAAGAGGTCCAATTCGGGATACCCGCAGGAAATCTCAGGTTTGGCATGCTTCACCACGCCCTGGGAGGAAACCCAGAATTTAATCTTTAAGTCAAACCTAAGCCCTTCTTGGCTCGCCCAGTCAGGCAAAGAAGGCAGGGGTGGATTGTAAAGAACCGCCCTGTTTTCAACCGGCCCCTGGAGCCTAACCCGCGGTAAATAATCCGGGGCATTTTGGGAATCCTGTCTTAAATTATCAAATGACTCAACCAGCACATGTTTATCCGGGCTACCTGCCTGTTGTCTTGTAACAATCCTTTTTTTGCCTCTGGCCCTTATTTGATCATTTGAAAACTGACTTCGCAAGTTCAGTTTATCAGAAAACAATTTCCTGAGAGGAACTTTAACAGCTTCAGGCAAACCGATTTTTAACCCCCTTCTAAAAGCAGTTTCTTCCAGTATGGGCCCCAGAAAAGAAATTGCCGGATATTTCTTAAGCTCATGGGTATAAAAAGGGTTGAGTTCTATCCTCACCCCGCATATACAAAGCAAATGCCAGAGAATAGAAATCACCAGGGCCAAATTAAATACTTTGTTTCTGAACAAAACCATTTTCTTTTATTTCTAAAAACCATTTAAAAATTATCATTTAGCGTTTTAAATTTTAAACTGACCCTTTTACAATAACCTTTCAGGGTTTAGTAGCTATGCTTACTTGGGATATCCCTATATCCCGGCATAGATCCCAGACCTCAACCACCTTACCCAGGGAAGCTTTTTCGTCTGCCTTGATAAGAAGGGGTTTGTCTCCGTCAGCTATATTTGCAAGTTCTTCTTTTAATTTAGACAAAGAAATAACTTTATTGTCGAAATAAATCTTGCCTTCAGCGGTAATCTCGATAACTAAATTTTTTCCCTCAAGCGCTTCGGAAGTAACCGCCTTGGGCAGTTTAACCTTGATAACCGGCTGAAGCACAAATGTAGATGTAAGCATAAAAAATATGATCAGTAAAAAAATGACGTCTACCAGGGGAGCGATATCCAAACGGCCCTTTGCTAACTCTATATGGCGTTTAAACTTCATAACCTTCACTCCGTTGAGCAAGTATGTTTACCAGATCCGTAGCGCTTTTTTCCATATCTAGAACAAAACTATCTACCCGGCTGACCAGATAATTATAAGCCACCAACGCAGGTATAGCTACAGTCAACCCGGCAGCAGTAGTAAGCAATGCCACCCATATACCCTGAGCTAAATCACCCGGGCTGACCGGATTAAAGGCAGAAGCTTTTTCCTGGATTATCTGAAAGCATCTTATCATTCCGTTGACCGTTCCTAAAAGTCCGAGCAGCGGCGTAACATGGGCAATGGTAGCCAGAACCCCCAGGTTTTTTTCCAACCTCGGGACTTCGTGAACAGCGGCATCATTAACTGCTTCTTTTATCTCTTCCCGGGACCGGTCATGTTTTACTATACCCGCCTTTAAAGTATGAGCTATCGGCCCCGGAGTCCTGTCGCAAAGATCAATGGCTTCTACGATCTTATTTTTCTTGATCGAACCGGAGATCTCTTTAAGAAAATTATCAGTGTCAATCCTGGCCCGATAAAGATGAAACAAACGGTCAACCACTACAGCCAAGGCCAGAACCGAACAGAAAAGTATCAGGTAAATCAGCGGTCCGCCTTTTTGAATTATACTAAACATTCTAACCTCCTCGTATACACAGATGACCACAGATTAAAAAATACAGCCGGACACAGATAAAAGCAAAACACCCTATTTTTAAAAAAATTGTGTTTATCCGCGCCAAGATTGTAACTTGGTTTTTTACAATGTCATCTGCGATCATCTGCTTCTTCTCATCTGCGATCATCTGTGTTATTTCCTCTGTGCTAATTTGTGTTAGTTTGTGGTATGATCAATTCTGGAACCTTAAGTTCAGGACTTTCAATCTCAACCTGCATTACCTCAAGTTCAGAAGTTAAACCGCCGATATTATCCCTGATCCACTCTAATCTTCTTTTGGCATATTCAGCTTCTTTCAACTGGCTGGAAATTATCTTTTCATAAATAGTTTTTGCTTCACTCCACTGGTTCTGCTGCTCGAATATATAAGCAGCACGGATCCTGGCCTCCATGGCCCAGTATTTAGACTCAGGGTAGAGATAGGTAACCTTAAGATACTCGATTTTTGCCTGATCGATATTTTTTTGGTCCTGATAGCATTTGGCAATCTGAAATTGAATTTCCGCTTTTAAACTGCCTTCTGCTTTATCCAAGGCCTTCTGGTAATAAACAAGAGCCCTCCTGTGTTCTTTTCGCTCGGACAAAATATCGCCGGCCCTTAAGAATGCATCACCGGCTAACTCGCTCCCCGGATAATGAGCTGCCATATTCTTAAATTGCTCAAGGGCTGAACTTAAATCTTTGCTTGAATAAAATGTCCAGCCTATCCAATAAGCAGCGTCATCACTCAATTGATGGGTAGAAAACTCCGAAAGGATTTTCTTAAAATATCCTCGCGCGCTTTCAAACTGGTCATGGTCATAATTATATTTGCCTAACCATAACAATACATCTGCTGCTAGAGAAGAAGCCGGACAATTAGCCAGATACTGCTTAAACTCCCCAATCGCTTCATCTTCTTTATTCATCTGCCAGTAACACCAGGCCATTTCATACCGGGCCTTACGGACTATTTCCGGAGAAACAGATCTGCTTTTAGTTAATTTCTTAAACACCTTGAGCGCTTTATTATAATCACCGTTATTATAAAGACAGCTTCCTGTTTGAAATAATGCTTCTGTGGCTAAAGCACTGCGGGGATATTTATCAATAAGTTTCCGAAATTGATCGTAAGCAGCTGACCAATTGCCTTGCTTAAAATATGACCACCCTATTTTATACTGGGCTTTGTCTAAAAGGCCGCTTTTAGAAAAATTTACGATTAAGCTTCGGAAAGATGAGATCGCTGAATCAAATTCCCCTTTTTTATAAAGAGTCTGTCCTAATTGATATTGGGCATAATCAGCCACTGCACTCCGGGAATATTCCTTTAAAATAACATCAAACGCATCAACGGCCTTCTGAAAGTGGCCTAAATCCAACCAACAATCTCCGATTTTTACCAGTGAATCAACCTTTAACAGATCATCGGGTCCCAGTTTTGAAACCTGCTCGAATCCAGCAATTGCCTTTTCGTAATCTTTCATCTCAAGGTAACACCAGGCAAGCCCATAGCAGGCTTGGTTATAGAGGTCGCTCTGGGGAAACTCCATCAATAATTTTTTATAGGCCTGGATGGCTCGTTCAAACTTCTCCGATCTAAACAATCCCTCAGCCTTCCAGAACCAGGCATTCTCTACCCACTCACTTTGAGGAAATTTAGTTATCAGCTCCTGATACTTTTCAACAGCATTGTTCCAATCGCCGATCCCTGTGTAGCATTGCCCTATTCTAAATATACAGGAATCGATCAGGGGATTTTTCGAGAAATATTCTCTAAAATAAGAAAGTGCTTTTAGGCTTTCCTGGAAATCTTCCAGCTCATAATAAGCCCATCCGGCACCATAATAAGCCAAAGCTGCCCATTTGCTTTTCGGAGATGCCTTAATCGCCTGTTGATAGTTGAAAATAGCCTTTCTGAATTTTTCTAAATAATAATCTGCCTCACCCAGCCAGTAATAGCCGGCAGTTGTATATTCATGTTCGGGAAAGGAAAAAACATATGAAGAAAGAACCCCTTCGGATTCTTCAAATTTCCTGAGGTGATATAAGGATTCCCCTATTCTATATTTAGCCTCGGCAAATAAAGCATGATTTGGAAAATCTTTCAAAAACTTCCTGAACTGTCCGACTGTTTCCTCATACAAGTCCTGTTGATAATAGCAAAAGCCTATCGAGTAACCGGCGTAAGAGCTGTAAGTAGACTGAGGGTAATCAGCAATGACCTTTTGATAAAGATTGACCGCGGCAGTAAAGTCCTTTTCTTTAGCATAGGTCTCCCCGGACCAATATAGCGCCTGATCGGAATATCTGCTCGGCGGAGAAATTTGTAATATAAAATCGAACTCTTCCAGGGCCTGATAAGGTTTATCCTGATGATAAAAACATTTACCTAAAAGGAGGTGCGCTTCCTGGTTCCATTCACTAAGCGGATATTTCTTTAAAAAGGACTTAAGCCGGCCGATACAAAAACCATATAATCGGTCTTGATAGGCTGTTCTGGCGACAACGATAGCTTCCCGTCCGCCACTTGCATAACTATTTCCCGCCCATAAATGAATAGAACTGCAGGCCAGCAATAATATTACTAATAGCTTTTTTATCTTATTTGACATAACGGTATAGTTTATCAAATTTTTATCCCTTTTTCAACATTTGAGATTTGGTGTGTTATTTAAGTGCCTATCTTTGTATGTTCCAATATCTGTTTTAAGGCTGCTATGGCTGAAAGGACAGCTAAGAGACTGGTTTTTGGGTTTTGAGGAGAGGGCAGGTTTTCGGTCTTGGTTATAAGAATTCCAAACTCACCCTGCACCTTAACTTCATGGGAATTACTTTTATATTCAGGCGAGGTAACGATCTTTACCTTTGTTTTAACCGGACCAATGCCGGCAAGGCTTAAAGCAGCAGCCACATTTATATTCTTGGGGAAACCTTGCACAGCTTCCAAGACCGTACCTTCAAAAAGCACGGTTTCTTGTTTAATTGCATTAAGGTCAATCTTACTTTTTACCACATAGGGCGCACCTTCCAATCCCAACGGTGGTTTACGGGTAGTTAAAGTAACAGAGTTTACTCCCCCCATCGATGCCGCTTTAACCCCGTCTAAGCCGCATAAGGCACCGGAAGGAATATAAAGACGGCAAGATTTTTGATCGGCAAGCCGCAATACATCTTCACGGCCAACCAACCCCCCCACACTCATTACCATTATGTTTTTTCCCTTTGAAAGAGCTTTGTGTGCGGTATCTGCGGAAATATCTTTAGAAGCAGCCTCAATTACCAGATCACTGGCGCTTATTAATTCTTCGATAGATAAAACGCCGGGATTACCCGTTAAAGAACTGACTAATTTTATTGTTTTAGCTTTATCTAAATCATTTACTGCTGTCAGTTCAGCTAAACCGAAAAAATTTTTTTCTATTGCCTTAGCCAGAGCCGAGCCGATTACCCCGCAGCCGATTATTCCTACCCTTATCTTATTCATAACACCTCTTAAATAGTGTCAAAGAGTCAAAGTGTCATCGCTCACTTCGTTCGCTAGTGTCAAAGTTTTTACTTTGACTCTTTGACACTCTGATTCTTTCTGACTCTTTCTGACTCTCTGACACTTTGACTCTCTGACACTTTTTATAGGCTACTTCACCTCCAGCATTCTATCCAGCGTCCTCTTGGCCTTGACCCTGATATTCTCCGGAACTTTTATTTCATGCTCCATAAATTCCAGGGCATGGGCCACCCAGCCAAGAGTAGTCAGTTTCATATCAGCGCATAGTAAATTTACCGAAGCAGAATAAAATTTTCTGCCGGGAAATTTCTTTTCCAAACCATAAAGCAGGCCGGTTTCGGTCCCGATTATGAATTCCTTACATTTAGAAACCTCGATGTAATCGAACATCTGCTTTGTGCTGCAAACTCCATCAGCTAACTCAACTACCTCCGGATAACATTCAGGATGGACAAGAAATTCAGCACCGGGATGAGAGGCTTTTACTTTTAACACATCAGCTTTAGATAACCTGACATGCGACGGACAAAAGCCTTCTAAAGTGATAATTTCCTTTTCGGGAACCTGCGAAGCAACATATAGTCCAAGGTTCTTATCAGGGATAAAAATTATTTTACGATATTCATTCAACGATTTGACAATATTTACCGCGTTACCGGAGGTGCAGCATATATCGCTCTCCGCCTTTATCTCGGCTAAAGAATTAACATAACATACTACGGCTGCATCGGGAAACTGTTGTCTTTTGGCCTTGATCTGATCAAGATTAACCATATCAGCCAGAGGGCATCCTGCTTCAATTACCGGCAAAATTATCTTCTTACCGGGATTTAAGATAGACGCGCTCTCAGCCATAAACCTGACTCCGCAAAAAATTATCACATCATTGCCGATCCTGGTAGCTGCCCTGCTTAAGGCTAAAGAATCACCTTTTATATCAGCGATATCCTGAATTTCAGGCCGCTGATAATTGTGCACGATAATAGCCGCATCTTTGTCCTTTTTTAATTCAGCTATTCTTTCCTTTAATTCTTCCCTGTATTTTGTTTCATCTTGTTGAGTGCGCACCATTTTATTTTATCCTTTTTATCTTATTTTTTTCATCCACATAGACAATCTTTGGTTTAATTGAAACAGCCTCTTTTGTGTCCATTAAACCATAAGCAATGATTATTACTTTATCCCCTGTCTTTGAATGGTGAGCAGCCGCACCGTTAATACAAATAACACCCGAATTCGCTTCCCCTTCTATGCAATAAGTTTCACACCTTGAACCATTATCAAGGTTAAGCACATGAACCTTTTCATTAGCCAAAATATCCGCTTCCTTCATAAGAAGACTATCTATAGTAATACTGCCCTCATAATTCAAGTCGGTCTGGGTCACAGTGGCCCGATGGATCTTGGATTTATGCATTAAACGCATCATTTCACTTTCCTCCATCTACAGCTTTTGTTTACTACTTAGGCTTTGAGCTTTGAGCTATGAGCCATGAGCTTTTAGCCTAAAACTCAAAGCTCATGGCCCATAGTATTAACCTCTGTGTTCACTATAATGTTATCTATCAACCTCGCCCTGCCCACCCACACCGCTAAAGCAATTAATACCTCGCCGGAGATAACTTCTAAAGAATTCAACTGCCTGGCATTTACTATGGATATATAATCTATTTTTAAGCCGGCTTTGTCCATTATCTGTTTAGTGCACCCTATGATCATACCGGCATTTCTCTCGCCGCTTTTGATCATATCCTTTGCCTTAGTCAAAGCCTGATAAAGGACCAACGCGTCTTTACGCTGAACAGTATTTAAATACTTATTTCTTGAGCTCATTGCCAAACCGTCTTTTTCCCTGACAATGGGCAATACCTCTATTTCAACATCCATATTCAGGTCTTTTACCATCCTTTTGACAACTATCGTCTGCTGTGCATCCTTTTGGCCGAAAAAGGCTATATCGGGCTTTATGATATTAAAGAGCTTGGCGCAAACTGTGGCTACACCCTTAAAGTGTCCGGGCCGCGCCTTACCGCAGAGAACCCCGGTTATCATTTCCACATTAACATATGTAAGGTAACTCTCCGGATACATCTCACTTAAGCCAGGCGCAAAAATAACATCAACTCCTGCTCTGGCTGCCTTGAGCCTATCCTGCTCTACATCCCGGGGATAAGCCAAATAGTCTTCATCCGGCCCAAACTGCGCAGGATTAACAAAAATGCTGACAATCGTTGTGTCCGTACTAGTCCCGGCTTTTTCTATCAGGCTTAAATGACCCTGATGAAAACAGCCCATTGTGGGAACAAGGCCTATTTTTTTACCCCTGCTTTTGGCCTCCTCAACATAAGACCTCATTTTATCTATCGCGGTAATTACCTGCATTTTAATCCGTTACCTAACAAGTTATACGATGCTGGTTTAACGTTGTGGATGCTCGTATCGATGCTTGTCTTGGAAAGTGGAAACTCGTGTTCAGCCTTAAATTACCCAGCTTCCAGCCTCGAGCCTCCAGCTTCAATACCAGCATCGACAAAGACAAAGGAGCTTCGACAAACTAAAAAGGTTTTCTTTCACAAATCTCTGCCAGTAATTGCCTGGCTTGTTTATTTAATATAGGATGAACCAAGTCCGGGGCAATTTCGACAAGCGGTTTTAAAGCAAAAAATCTTTCGTGTAATCTAGGATGAGGTATTTCTAATTCTTTTCCCTTAATTACAACATCATCATAAAAAAGAATATCTAAGTCTATTGGCCGCGGACCGTCAGGAACACCCTTGCCTCTGCCTAACCTTTTTTCAATGCTTTTTAATTTGGCTAACAATTCTAAAGGTAAGATAGAGGTTTCAGCCCCTAAAACAGCATTTAAGAAATTTCCCTGTTCAGGAGGCCCGCCTACGGGTTCGGTTTCATGTAATGAGGAAATCTTCTTAATCTCTAAGTTTTTTACTTCCCTTAAAAGATTCAGGGCCTTTTCAATATTGACCCGGCGATCTGCTAAATTTGAACCTATGCCGATGTAAATTCTAGCCATTTAGCAATTTATCAGTTTAACAGTTTAACAGTTTAACAGTTTAACAGTTTAGCAGTTTAGCAATTTAACCATTTAACAGTACTTTTTAAACTCAGCAATTCTCTCTACCGCCTCTTTTATTCTCTCTTTGCAAACAGTCAGGGCCATCCTGATATAGCCCTCCCCGCTTTCTCCAAAACCCACTCCCGGGGTAGTAACTATCCCTAGTTTTTCTAAAAAGATCTTGGATAATTCGGACGAACTATAACCATCCAGGGCATGCGCCCAGACATAAAAAGTAGCTTGCGGCTTGGAAACATTCCAGCCTATAGAATTCAGGCCGTTAACCAAAACGTCCCTTCTTTCCTGATAGATCTCTCTCATCTGCTCAACCGAATCCTGCGGACCGTTAAGCGACTCTATCCCGGCAAGCTGAATTGCCTGGAAAATACCCGAATCAATATTGGATTTTACTGTTCTTAAGCCCTTGATAATCTGCTGATTGCCGCTTACAAATCCTATGCGCCAACCGGTCATATTATAGGTCTTGGAAAGCGAATGGAATTCCACCCCTACTTCTTTAGCTCCCCGAACCTCTAAAAAACTCATTGGTTTATTGCCGTCAAAATATATCTCGCTATAAGCGGCATCATGACAGACGATAATCCCGTTTTTATCGGCAAAATCAACCACTTTCTCAAAGAATTCTTTAGTAGCTGTGGCAGAAGTAGGATTGTTGGGATAATTTAAAAACATCATCTTTGCTTTATTAAGGACATCTCTGTCTATATTTTCCAGATCAGGCAAAAAATTATTCCGTTCCAATAAAGGTAAAAAAACAGGCCTTGCTCCGGCAAATATGGCGCTGGCTGTATAAGGAGGATAACCGGGGGTTGGCACCAAAACTACATCTCCGGGATTAATAAATCCTAAAGGTATATGAGAAATACCTTCCTTTGAACCGATCAACGGCAGGATTTCCTTATTTGGATCTAATCTTACGTCAAACCTCCTGTTATACCAGCCGGCTATTGCCTCACGCAGCCGGCTCATACCCCAATCCAGGGCATAGTGGTGATTAGCCGAGTCGCCGGCAGAGCGCTGTAACTCTTTAATAATATGCTCCGGGGTTGCCCGGTCAGGATCACCTATTCCCAGATCGATTATATCCCTGCCCTTGTTTAAGGCCTCCTGTTTTAATCTGTCAAGTTCAACAAAAAGATAGGGAGGTAATTGTTTTAATCTGTCTGAAATCTCGATATTCATTTTTTCAATACATCCTGCATATTATAAATGCCCGGCTGTTTATCTATAACCCATTTCGCTGCTTTTAACGCGCCCTGGGCAAAGATATCACGCGTTTTGGCTGAATGAAAAAGTTCGATTTTGTCAAAGGGCCCTTCAAAACTGATCCGATGGTCACCGATAATTTCTCCTTCGCGAATGGACTCTATATTTTTTATTTCCCCGCCTTCTGCCTTAATTATCCCGGCTATGCGCTTTGCTGTTCCTGAAGGCGCATCCTTTTTATGTACGTGATGTGCCTCGATTATACTGGCAAAATAGTCTTTGGGAAGGCTTTGCGCCGCAAGTTTAACAAGCTTAAAAAAAATGTTCACTCCAATAGACATGTTTGGCGAAAAAACTATCGGGATAACCTTTGAAGCCTTTCTTATTTTAAGGTTTTCTTCCGGGCTTAAACCGGTCGTTCCAATAACCATCGGCTTTTTATATTTTAAAACCGCCTCCAGATGCTCAATAGAGGCCCGGGGTGTTGCAAACTCTATTAAACAATCCGCGTCTTTTATATTACCGGGATTATCACTTATCTCAATTCCGCAAACATCCCTGCCTATGGCGCTATGCCCGTTTTGCTCTAAGGTAGCCGTCAATTTAAGAGAGCTATCTTTAGCGATAAGGTTGATTATCCGCCCGCCCATTTTTCCTGCCGCCCCGCTAATCGCAATCCTCAACATAAAAACCTCACTTCTAAAAAATTGTTAAATAGTTAAACTGTTAAAAGTGCACAGTTTAAAGTTTAAAACTGCACACTCCCTAAGTCCTTAATTTTTGTTCTTTTTAAGATAGATGTCATCCTGAGGGAGCGTAAGCGACCGAAGGAAGTCCTGAGTATTCCCGAAGGGCGACCGAAGGAAGTCCTGAGTATTCCCGAAGGGCGACCGAAGGATCTCCCATAAAACCGTGTTTTCTGAGAT
>JAYELI010000056.1 GCA_034717435.1 Candidatus Omnitrophota bacterium | reverse complement strand
TGAGATTCTTCGGCCTTCGGCCTCAGAATGACCTTTTTAGCGTTATTATTTTTAATTTCGGTTAAGGTGTGCACTTTTAAAACATAAATCGCTCTAAAACTGTGCACTTTTAATTTTTAAATAACACTCTTGAAGCGTAATTATTGACATAAGCTCTAAAGTGTGTTAAAAATAAAGGCTGTTGAGGAAGTATCGGCAATTTGCTATTAAATCAAATTGGGCCCATAGCTTAGCTGGTTAAAGCATCGGTCTCATAAACCGAGGATCATAGGTTCAAGTCCTATTGGGCCCACCAAAATTAATCGCGGTTCCGGTCAAGATGGCTGCTTGTCGGTTATGCCGGCAGGAGGAAAGTCCGGGCTCCACAGGGCAGGGTGCTGGGTAATTCCCAGTCCCGAAATTTCGGGAAGGAAAGTGCCGCAGAAAATATACCGCCCTTGACATCTCTGATGTCAAGGGTAAGGGTGAAAAGGCAGTGTAAGAGACTACCGCTGTGATGGCAACATTGCAGGCATGGTAAACCCCACCCGGAGAAAGACCAAATAGGAGACAACAAAGCGGCCCGTTTTTGTCTCGGGTTAGGTCGCTTGAGGCTACGGGTAATCGTAGTCCCAGATGAATGGTCATCAATGAGCAATGCTCATTCACAGAATCCGGCTTAATGGCTGGAACCGCAGATTTGCTCATTGGGCGATTAGCTCAGCTGGTTAGAGCGCTACGTTCACATCGTAGAGGTCACAGGTTCAAGCCCTGTATCGCCTACTACCCAAAAAATTCCTATGGGCATAGAAAAAGACATACGACTTTTGATAGAAACCCAAAAACTGGACGCCAAAATCCATAGTTTGAAAAAGGACAGCGAAGATAAACCCCGGGATTTAGAGAAATTTAAGGCAGAGGTTCAGGTTAAGAAAGAGAATTTGGCCAAAGCCGAAGGGGAATTGAAATCCATTCAGGTTAAAAGAAAGGATAGAGAACTTACGCTGCAGAAAAAAGAGGAAGATATTAAAAAATATCAGGTTCAATTATATCAGATCAAATCCAATAAAGAATATAAAAGCCTTCTTACCGAGATCGAAGGGGCCAAGGCAGATAATTCTGTTCTGGAAGAGGAAATTATTGTGATTCTGGATGAAATCGACAATACAGCTGAAGCGATCTCTACTGAAAAAGAAAATCTGAAAAAAGAAGAAGATAATCTAAGAGAAGCTGAACAAAGAGTAAAAAACGAGATAGCCCAAATCAATGGTGAATTGACTAATTTAAACGAAAAAAGGAGCAAAATAGTTTCCCAGATCGAAAAGACCATCCTGACAAAATATGAGCATATCTTGAAAAACAAAAACAGCCTGGCCATGGTTCCGGTGATGAACGGGACCTGTCGCGGTTGTCAGATGGATGTTCCGCCTCAGGTCATCAATGAAATAAAAATGAAAGAGAATTTAGTAATTTGCGAGAATTGCTCGAGGATCTTGTATATTCCAGAGCAGTAAAATAAATAAAAAATTATATTAATTAGCTTTGGGCTGTGTGTTAAAAAGCTCATAGCTCACTGCCCATTATGAAACAATTAAAAATCTATATTGATGGAGCATCACAGGGAAATCCCGGGCCTTCGGGGGTCGGGGTGGTCATTTGTAATGCTCAGGGAAAGGTCATAAATAAAATACAAAGGTATATTGGCAGAGCAACGAACAATATAGCCGAATACCAGGCCTTGATCTGCGGACTTACCGAAGCGCTTCTTTTAAAAGCCTCCCATCTTACTGTTTACACCGACTCAGAATTGGTAGCCAATCAGATGAATTCTAAGTATAAGGTTAAGAACGCCGTCCTGCAGCAGCTTTATCAGGAAGCAACTCATTTATCAAACGACTTTAAGCAAGTTGAAATAAAACACATCCCCCGCTCAAAGAATCGTCTTGCCGATGTCCTGGCCTATAATTCTTTAATGCAACAGCAATAATTTCCTCTATGATGAGCTATGAGCTTTGAGCTCTGGGCGTTGAGCTCACAGTCCACAGCTGCCCCCTTTTTCCTATTTCCCTTTTTACTTGACATCTCTGCGTTGGTGGGGTATACTTTGTGGTAGAAAGTGGAGCAAAGTGGAGGAAATATGTTTTACGGAGAATACGAACACGGGTTAGACCAAAAAGGAAGAATAATCATTCCCGTCAAATTTCGCGAGGCATTCAAGGAAAATTATGCAGAGAAATTTTTTGTCACCCGGGGATTGGACAAATGTCTTTTTCTTTTTGTCGAAGAAGAATGGAGAATCCAAGAGCGGGAGTTCAGATCCATGTCTTTCACCAGATCAGAGGCGAGAAAATTCAACCGCTTATTTTTTGCCGGGGCATGTGAGGTAACCTGCGATAAACAAGGCAGGATTCTCATTCCTCAGTATTTAAAAGAATTTGCCGGGATTACAAAAGAAGTGATGGTGGTCGGAATTTCTAACCGGATAGAGATTTGGAGTAAACAGCAGTGGGCAGAATATTATAAAAACGCAAAAGACTCTTTTGAAGAAATTGCTGAACGACTGATCCAGAAAGAATAAAAAGGAGGTGTGAATAAAAATGCCAGTTACGTTGTTTAGTCCGCAGCAAGATGTTGATGTTTTAGACGTGGCAGGAGATATCAATGCTTTGGACATGGTTCGCGTAAAGAACCGGCTGGATAGGTTAATCAGAAAAAATCACACAAGGATAATTTTGCATTTTAAAAATATCAAGCATATAGATTTCATCGGCTTGGGGATTTTAATAGAAAGGCTTCGGCAGATGAGAGCGCTGGATGGTGATTTAAAATTAGTTGGTTTAAACGGATATGTTTTGAAGTTATTTAAAAAAACAGGAGTGAACAAGTTAATCGATATTTACGATGATACCGTAGATGCGCTCAGGAGCTTTGATAATACATAAGCCTGTAATGCTTGATGAAGTGATAGAGTATTTAAGACCAAAACCAGGCGGTGTAATTATAGATTGTACGATTGGGGGCGGGGGACACTCAAAAGCAATTTGTTCCCGGATCCGGCCAGGCGGCAGGCTGGTCGGGATCGATCAGGATGGCCAGGCAATAGAGAAAGCAGGTGATAACCTCAAAGAATTCAAGGGGTTGCACACCTTAATAAACGATAATTTCCAGAATTTAGATAGTATACTGGCTGGATTAAAGATATCCAGGGTAGATGGGATTTTGTTTGATCTGGGCCTGTCTTTATTTCAGATTGAGACGCCTGAACGAGGTTTCAGCTTTCGATATAACGGCCCGCTGGACATGAGAATGAACACAAAAAGCTCTCTTAAAGCAGAACAATTGGTAAACGAGCTTTCCTTAGACGAGTTATCTTATATCTTAAGCACCTATGGCCAGGAGCGCTGGGCAAATAGAATAGCCAGGAATATTGTCCGCGTTCGTAAAACGTCCTTTATCGGCACCACCGCTCAATTGGCAGATATTATTATCAGGGCGGTTCCGTTTAAACAAAGGTATTATAAAATCAACCCGGCAACCAGGACATTTCAGGCGCTGAGAATAGTTGTCAATAAAGAGTTAGAGATTCTGGAAAAATCCCTTAGTAATGCCATATCATATCTTAAGTCCGGAGCCAGGATCTGCGTTATTTCATTCCATTCTCTGGAAGATAGGATAGTTAAAAATCAATTCAGGCAATATTCCGATCAGGATGTTATTCGGCTCATCAACAAGAAACCGCTTACTCCGTCCAGGGCAGAAGTAGTTAAAAATCCCCGCTCGCGGAGTGCCAAATTAAGAATTGCTGAACATCTATAAACCAATGAAATCTTTGAAATATTTCTTATCAGCAATAATAGTTACTACTGTTGTTCTGGCTTACACTTGGCAGCAGATAGAGTTAGTAAAGGTCAGCTACGAGATCAAAAACCTCCGCGAACAGGCTGTTACACTGCTTGACCAGAACAGATTTTTGAGGTATAATGTGGCTAACTTAAGGTCTCCAGAAAGGTTAGCTAGATATGTAGCCTGCCAAAACCCGAATTTAACCGAACCTGTAAAATTATGGGAAATAAAACAGGTTAAACCGGTAAAGGTTACTAGCCAAATAATAGAGAAGAGTCCTTTACTTAGCTTCTTTATTCCAACCGCCGAGGCCTCCGCTTCCGCTGCGGCTTTTTCTTTGCGTTAAAGCCATAACGGATAAGTCAGCAGATTAAGTCAGGCAAGCTAATCTTTAAACCTTCAGGTAGCCAGCTGTGTATAGCAAAAGTCATAAACTCAGATTAAGCTCGTTCCTTTTATTTTCTATTTTTTTACTCATTGTTTTATTAGCCCGCCTTTATTACATTCAGATTGTCAAATTTGACAGTTTTTCTAAGATAGCCCTTAATCAGCAGGATATTACAATCAACATTTCTCCTCAGAGAGGGGTTATTTATGACCGGACATTAAAAGAGCTGGCTATTTCCTTAAAGGTCTATTCAGCCTGGGCAAATCCCCGTTTGATAAAGGATAAAACAAGGGCAGCCGATAGAGTATCGGATATTTTAGACCTTGATTCTTCCCTGGTTTTAGAGAGATTAAATAAAAATAAGTCTTTTGTCTGGCTGAAAAGGATGATTTCAGAGCCAGAGTTGAACGGGCTTAATGATTCACAGATAAAAGGGGTGTATCTTTTAGCTGAGAGCAAGCGTTTTTATCCTAAAGGCAAACTGGCTTCGCATCTATTGGGGTTTTGCGGCCTGGACGGATACGGCCTGGAGGGAGTAGAGTTGTCTTATGATAATTTCTTAAGAGGCGCGGTCGGCTGGCGATACACGCTTCAAGACGGCCGGGGTAAAGAAATAACCACCATGGAAAAGGAACTTATGCCGACAATAAACGGCCGCAACCTGATCTTGACCATAGATGAGATCATTCAGTATATTGCCGAAGAAGAACTGTTACAAGCGGTTGATAAATGGAAAGCTGTTTCGGGTACCATTATTATAATGGAGCCGTCTACCGGTAAGATACTGGCCTTAGCAAATTATCCGACGTTTAACCCTAATTTTTTTAGCAATACAAAACCTCGGTTCTGGCGCAACAGAGCGATAACCGATTGTTTTGAGCCAGGGTCCACATTTAAAATCGTTACCGCCAGCGCAGCGTTGGAAGAAGGGTTATTAAATTTAGATGATAAATTTTATTGCGAGGAAGGTGCCTATAAGATAGGAAAACGCATCCTTCATGATTATCACCCGTATGGCTGGCTGACCTTTAAAGAGGTAATAGTTAAATCGAGTAATATTGGGACAGTGAAGGTTGCCCGGGAAGTCTTAGGCGGAGAAAGGCTGCAGCGTTACATAAAACGTTTTGGCTTTGGCGAAAAAACAGGAATAGATTTGCCGGGAGAAATAGTGGGCATTGCCAAAGATCCCAGCCAATGGTCAGGGACAACTCTCAGCGCCATACCAATAGGCCAGGAAATAGCGGTTACTGCTTTACAGCTTGCCAGTGCGGTTTCTTGTATTGCTAATGGCGGTCTGCTGATCAAACCCCGGGTGGTTGGTGAGATAAGAGACGAAGATTTTAAGGTCGTTAGATCATTTAAGCCCGAAGTAATCCGCAGACTGCTCAGCGAAAAAGTAGCTGCGCAGATGAGGAGTATCTTAAAAGGAGTGGTTGAAAAAGGGACAGGAAGATTAGCCGGGCTGAACGGCTATACGGCAGCCGGCAAGACAGGAACAGCTCAAAAGGCCAGACTGGATGGGAAGGGATATTTCCGCAGGAAGTTTGTCGCCTCCTTTATCGGTTTTGCTCCTGTACGGGAGCCGGCAATCAGCGTAGTTGTAATTTTAGATGAACCCCGGCCGGTCCACTTTGGCGGAGTGGTTTGCGCACCGGTGTTTAAAAAAGTAGCGGAAAAAATATTGAGTTATTTAGAAATAAGACCCGATGAAACAGGTTAAACTTAAAACCTTACTTAGCGGTTTGGATTATCGGTTGGAAAACAGCCTGGTTGAAGTGGATATCAGGGGTTTGTCCAGCGACTCCCGGGCTGTCAGAAAGGGATATTTGTTTGTCGCCATAACCGGGAGCAAATTGGACGGACACAAATTTGTCAAACAGGCTGTAAAAAAGGGCGCTTCGGCCGTGATCCTGCAGCAGGATCTGGCGCTGGAAAAAGAGATCGTTAAGATACTGGTTCCCGATACAAAAAAGGTGCTGGCAAAGCTGGCCAGCCGGTTTTACGAATACCCTTCTTCCAGGGTCAAGGTAATCGGCATTACCGGCACCAACGGCAAGACTACCACCTCTTACCTGCTCAATAATATTTTGTTAAAAAAGGGGCTAAGCAGCGGGTTGGTCGGAACGATTAATTATTGCTATAAGGATAAAGTTATCCCTGCCGGCCTTACTACTCCCGGCAGCATTGAACTGCAGTCGCTCTTAGGCAAAATGGCGTTCGATAATGTTGATTATTCGGTCATAGAGGTTTCTTCGCATTCACTCAGTCAGCACCGCATTGATTATATAGATTTTGATACAGGGATATTTACGAATCTTACCCGGGATCATTTGGATTATCATCAAACCATGGATAATTATTTTGAGGCCAAGGCCCGATTTTTCGAAAGCCTTTCTTCCCGGAGTAAAGCAGTTATAAACATTGACGATCCCTATGGAAGGAAGTTGATCAACAGGACAAAGGCTTCTGTTTTGACCTACGGGATAGATAACCCGGCTGATATAACAGGACAGATAAAGAATATTTCAATAAACGGCACGACCTTTGATCTTAAAACACCAAACGGCAAACTGACAGTAGAGATGAAGCTGATTGGTAAGTTTAACGTCTATAACGCCCTGGCTGCTGTTGGAGCCGGTTTATCGGTTAAAATGGACTTAGCCGGTATTGCTGCGGGTTTGCGTGATTTTAACGGGGTTAAAGGAAGGCTCGAGAAAATAGAAGCCGGCCAGAATTTCAAGGTATTCATAGATTACGCCCACACTGATAACGCGCTGGAGAATTTGCTTTGCACTTTAGGAAACTTGAAGGAAGCAAAGATAATTACTGTTTTTGGCTGCGGGGGCCAGAGAGACGTTTCCAAGAGGCCTCTAATGGGCAAAGTAGCCCAGCAATTTTCAGATTATGTAATTTTAACTTCTGATAATCCTCGCAGCGAAAACCCCCTGGAAATCATTAACCAGATCAAGTCGGGTATGGACAGCCGGAAGAATAATTATCAGTCTGTTCCCGAGAGGTATCAGGCCATCAAGCAGGCTCTTATCCGGGCCGGGGAAAATGACATAGTGGTTATAGCCGGCAAGGGCCATGAATCTTATCAGGTCATTGGAAATGAAAAAATAGCTTTTGATGACAGCAAAGCAGTAAAGGAGATTCTGTCAGAATGTTTACCAGCCAAGAGGTCTTAAGAGCTGTAAAAGGAAAATTGCTTAAGGGGGATCCCGGGACGAATTTTAAAGGTATTTCGATAGATTCCCGTTCGATCAAAAACGAAGAGCTATTTGTCGCAATCAAAGGGAAAAGATTTGACGGCCATGATTTTGTATCGCAGGCCCTGGCCAAAGCAGGAGGGGCTGTTGTTTCAAAAAGGTTTCTTCTCTCCAGGCCCCGGCTGGTTAATAATAAAAAATCTATCTTTCTGGTAAAGGATACGCTTACCAGCCTGGGCGATATTGCCTCTAGCCGGCGGAACAGGTTTAAAGGCACTGTGCTTGCGGTCACCGGAACTACCGGCAAGACAACGACCACGGGCATATTAGCCTCTGTTCTTAAACAGAAATACAAGGTTTTAAAAAGCGAGGCGTCATTCAATAATTTTGTCGGCCTTCCCTTAACGTTGTTTAAGTTAAATTCTGCTGTTCAAATAGCGGTTTTGGAAATGGGGACGAGTGGTATCGGAGAGATAAAAAGGCTGGCTGAGATCAGCCGGCCGGACCTGGGGGTAATTATTAATATCGGCCCGGCTCACCTTGGATACCTTGGAAACCTCCAAGGTGTTTACAGGGCAAAACTCGAATTACTTGAAGCAATGGATAAGAACACCTTGGCGGCGATAAACGGCGATGATAAAAAATTATTGTCAAGAGCTAAACTTTTCAGGCCAAGAATAACGACTTTCGGAATGAACCGGGATTGTGATTTTAGGGCCAGCGAGGTGTCTTACTCAGAGGGAAAATTGAGGTTTGTTTTAAACGGCTGCAAGCAATTAAAATTAAAGGCGCTGGGGAGGTATAATGTTTACAATGCCCTGGCAGCGATCAGCCTGGCCGGGCAATTAGGCCTTAATTTTAATTTAATAAAAAAGGGATTAGCCGATATTGATCTGCCCCCCGGCCGGATGGAGGTAAAAAAGATTGGTGATATCAGATTAATAGATGATTCTTACAATTCTAATCCTCTTTCTCTGGGTTCAGCTATCGATACCCTGGCCGGCCTGTCGGTAAAAGGCAAAAAGATCCTGGTCAGCGGCGATATGCTTGAATTAGGCTCAGGGTCTGAAAGCGCGCATCAGCAAATAGGTAAAAAGGTGGCCTCCTCCGGAGTTAATGTCTTGATTACTGTCGGTAATCTGGCCCGGCAGATCTCCCGGGCCGCCTGTCGTTCTGGCATGAAGAAAGACGAAGTTTTTGATTGCGGTTCCATTGAGGATGCAATGGATTGTTTAAAGACGCAGGCTGCCGGGGGTGATATTATCCTGGTCAAGGGCTCAAGGGCCACCAGGATGGAGAGGGTTGTAGAGAATTTTATAGCTTCTTATAGATCATAGTGCGCTGTGCGCTGTGCGTTATGCGTTTTAACGCTTTTAAAGCTTACTTTTCTTTAAAATTCCGTTTTGGTTTTTTTGACGCACAACGCATAACGCAAGACGAAAGGGGTATTTTTTCATGCTTTATCATTGGCTCTATCCGCTAAGAGATTTTTTCTTTGGGTTCAATGTTTTTAAGTACATAACCTTCCGGTCCGTGGGTGCTGCGGTGACCGCTTTTTTAATAAGTCTGTTGTTAGGCCCAAGGGTGATCAGGTGGTTGAGCAAACTTAAGGTCAGAGAGGTCGTAAGAAGAAAGCATGTAGATTCGCTTTACGCGCTTCACGCAGCTAAAGAAGGAACTCCTACCATGGGAGGAATCCTGCTTCTGGCCGCAGTGCTTTTTTCCACCCTGCTCTGGGCGGATGTTTTTAATAAATATATCCTCTTGGCCGTTATTTCGGCCTGCTGGCTGGGCCTGATCGGGTTTATCGACGATTATATAAAACTTAGGTTTCGCAGGTCCCGGGAATTAACAGTTCTGACCAAGATCATCGGCCAGATTATACTCGGCGTTTTGATCGGGCTCTACCTGTTTTATAAACCGGGTTTTGGCCAGACGCTGGATATACCGTTTTTTAAAAACCTCGCAGTCAATCTGGGATATTTCTATATCTTTTTTGTTGTCCTGGTGATAGTTGGATGTTCTAATGCCGTCAATCTTACTGACGGCTTGGACGGTCTGGCCATCGGCTGTATAATTATCGCTGCTGTTGCTTATAGCGTGATGAGCTATGTTACCGGCCACATTAAGTTCAGCGATTATTTAAGAATTCTCTATATTCCGGGGACAGGGGAATTAACTGTATTTTGTGCAAGCATAGTGGGAGCCGGCTTGGGGTTCTTGTGGTATAATTCTTATCCGGCAAGTATATTTATGGGCGATACAGGCTCTTTGGCTTTAGGCGGCGCTATCGGGGTGGTAGCAGTTTTGATCAAAAAGGAACTGCTTTTGCTGTTAGTAGGCGGAATTTTTGTTGTTGAGGCTTTGTCGGTTATTTTACAGGTTGCCTCTTTTAAGATCCGCGGCAGGAGAATAGTTGCAATGGCCCCGATTCACCATCATTTCCAACTTAAAGGTTGGCCGGAGTCCAAGATAATTATCAGGTTCTGGATTGTGGCGGTCATTCTTTTACTTTTAAGTTTAACCACCTTTAAACTCAGGTAGAATCTAATAAATGGACTTAAGGAATAAAAAAGTCATTGTTATTGGGGCAGGCCGCAGCGGCAAAGCAGCGGCCAGGCTTTTACTTTCCCGGGCCGCTGAGGTAGATCTTAGTGACAGCCGGGACGATACATCAATAAGAGAAGAGTTAGAGCCATTAGCCAGGCTTGGGGTGAAGATGGAGTTTGGCGGGCATCGAGAAGAGTTTATTCAAGGTCACCAGATAGCAGTTTTAAGCCCGGGTGTAAGGCAGGATGCAAAGGTTATCTCCTGGCTGAAAAGCGCAGGCACGCAGATAGTCAGCGAAATAGAGCTGGCCTACCGGTTGTTTAAAGGCGAGGTAATAGCGATTACCGGCACAAACGGCAAAACGACAGTCACGGCTTTAATTGGTAAAATATTAAAGGATGCCGGCAAAAAAGCGCTGGTTTGCGGTAATATCGGCAATTCCTTTTCAAACGAGGCGGGCTCTGAAGATGCTGGTTCGATAGCAGTGATAGAGACGAGTTCTTTTCAATTGGAGTGGACTAAGGATTTCCGGCCTCGCATCTCAGTGCTTTTGAATATAACCGATGATCATCTGGACAGGTACCGGGATTTTAGCCACTACCAGGAGACTAAATTCAGAATATTTCTCAACCAGCAAAAGGGGGATTTCTGCCTGCTTAACAGTGATCAGCCCTATTGCCGGCAGGGGCTTATAAAAACCCGGGCAAAGATTTTATATTTCGACAAGAAAAAAGGAGGTTTTGACTTAAATCAACGGGCAGCTATGCTGGCGGCCGGCCTTTGCGGAGTAGGCCGGGATAGGATAATTGAGAGCGTAAAAAGTTTTAGGCCTTTTGAGCACAGGATGGAATATGTAGATACGATCAACGGGGTAAAATTTATAAATGATTCAAAATCCACTAATGTAGGTGCCCTGAAGTGGGCGTTGGAAAAGACGGCCGGGCCGGTCATACTTATTGCCGGCGGCAGAGATAAAAAAAACGATTTTGGAAAACTGCGGCCCTGGATCAAAGATAAGGTAAAAGAGGCGGTTCTGATCGGAGAAGCCGGTGGTAAGTTAAAAAAGGCCTTAAACGGACTGGTGCCGCTTAAAGAGGCGTCTACATTCAACCAGGCATTTGACCTGGCCCGCAGCATTGCCGGGCGGGGAGAGATCGTTCTGCTTTCTCCGGCCTGTGCCAGTTTTGATATGTTTTCTGATTTTGAAGAAAGAGGAAGGGTCTTTAAGGATCTGGTAATAAAATGCAAAAAACAGAAAGGTCATTTTTAATAACCACCCTGGTGCTGGTCTGGATAGGGGTTATTATGGTCTATTCAGCCAGCGCTATTTATGCTTTTCGGTGGCTGGGAGACAGTTTTTACTATTTAAAAAGAGAAATTCTTTATTGTTTGCTTGGATTGCTGGGCATGGCCTGCTGGATCAAGACTGATTACAGATTATTGAAGAACTGCAGCCGGATCCTGATTCTGGTTTCCTTTTTGCTTTTACTGGCGGTTTTTTTACCGCGGATTGGCAGGACAGCAGGCGGAGCAAGACGCTGGATTGAGTGGGGAAAATTTACCTTTCAGCCGGCAGAGTTTGTCAAGCTCGGCCTGATAATCTATTTGAGCGATTTTTTATCCAGGAAACAAAAAGTAATCAAAAACTTTTACAGAGGATTTCTGCCGGTGCTCTTAATTACCGGCGCAACGGCCGGCCTTATTTTATTACAACCGGATTTAGGAACAGCAGTTCTGATAACCCTGGTTGCGATGATCGTTTTTTTTGCGGCCGGGATTAAATCAAAGCAAATTTTATCAATAATTGCCCTGGCGATGCCGGTCTTTTACTTTTTAGTCTTTAATGTTCCTTACCGGCTGAAGAGGGTTTTGATCTATCTTAATCCCTGGCAGGATCCCAAGGGGGCAGGCTGGCAGATTATCCAGTCGTATCTTGCCCTTGGATCCGGGGGGTTTTGGGGGATTGGCCTGGGGCAGAGCAGGCAAAAGCTGTTTTATCTCCCGCAGTCTTACACTGATTTTATCCTGGCTATTGTCGGAGAAGAACTCGGCTTTCTCGGCACTGCTTCAATTATAATGCTTTTTATTTTATTTATCTGGCAGGGAATGAAGATAGCGCTTAAGGCAAAAGAGTTGTTCGGGGCATTGCTCAGTTTTGGCATTGTCTTGATGATCGGCCTTCAGGCGATCATTCATATTGCTGTGGTTAATGGGGTTATTCCTACCAAAGGGCTGCCCCTTCCGTTCATAAGTTACGGAGGTTCGTCTTTAATTTTTAGCCTGGTCGGAGTGGGGATGGTGATCAGTGTAGCGAGATATAAATGAACTGCAAGCTGTAAGCTCCAAACTGTAACTTGCAGCTTGTAACCCAGGAGTTTTATGAAGGTACTAATCGCGGTCGGCAAATCCGGGGGCCATATATTCCCGGGTTTAAGCCTGGCCAGCCGGCTGCAGCAAAGGTTAAAAGGCCCTGAGGTCTTTTTTATAGGCCAGAAAGACAGATTAACCCAAAAAGTTTTTTCCAAACAGCAATACCCTTTATTTACTATTTCGATAGACCCCTTGCCCTATAAAATCTCTCTAAAATATACCCGGTTTATAATTAAGCTGGCTCTGGCCATTGTTCCGGTCTGGAGAATCTTAAGCAAAACAAGGCCGGATGTTGTGATTGGTTTCGGAGGAGCGGTCAGCGGGCCGGTATTATTTATTTCCTGGTTGAGGGGTATACCGACTATTATTCATGAACAGAACGTAGTGCCCGGCCGGACAAACAGGATACTGGCTGTTTTTGTGAATAAGGTAGCGCTGAGTTTTTCAGGATCCGAAAGATTTTTTAACCGGGCTAAGGCTGTTTTAACCGGCAATCCTGTGCGGGGCAGTGTGTTAGGCCGGGATAAATTCAGGAGCAGAGGCGAGCTCGGTTTGGACAGCGGTAAGTTTACAATTTTAGTCATTGGCGGCAGCCAGGGCTCAAGCCGGCTGAACGAGATAGCCTGGCGCGCATTTTCTCAAATGGATAAACAGGAAAAAGTTGATTTTCAGATTATCCATATCACCGGAGAAAATGACTATCGGAAGGCGAAAGAATGTTACCGGAAAATAACATTTAGCTCGGTAATCCTGCCATTTTATGATAAGATAGGGGTTGCTTATTCTGCCAGTGACCTGGTGTTGGCCCGGGCCGGAGCCGGCACTATTTCTGAGATTATGTCCTGCGGCCTGGGATCAGTTTTGGTGCCTTACCCTTATAACGGCGGGCACCAGTTAAGCAATGCCCGGCTGTTGGCTGATCGAAACAGCGCTATTTTGATGGAACAAAACGGAATTTCAGCCGAATCCCTGAAAAATGTTTTTTTAAATTTAATAAAAGACAGGTCAAACCTGGATAGAATGGCTAAAAACAGCAGAGAGGCCGGCCGGCCTTATGCCGATGAGTCATTGGCTGATGAGGTTATCAAGCTTGTAAATAAATAATACGCGGCCTATCTGCGGTCAAAAAGATTTTAATGGGGTTTTGAAGTGTTGTTTACCAGGAAAAGAATTCATTTTGTCGGAATCGGGGGAATAGGAATGAGCGGGCTTGCCCGGATCCTGCTCGACCTTGGTTATCAAGTCAGCGGGTCGGATTTAAAGCTCAACTGCTTAACCGATCAGATCGAGTCTAAAGGGGCAAGGTTATTTTGCGGCCATCATCAAAAAAATATATCCGGGGCTGAGATGGTGGTTTATTCCTCAGCGATCAGGCCTGACAACCCGGAGTTGGCTATGGCCCGCAGCAAAGGCATTCCGGTTGTTCAGAGGGCAGAAGTTCTTTCAGAGTTAATGAGCACTAAGACCGGTATTGCTGTTACCGGCAGCCATGGCAAAACTACTACCACTTCTTTGATCGGCTCTATCCTGCTTGAGGCAGGATTAGACCCCACAATAGTTGTTGGCGGCAAGGCCGGGAGTTTCGGAGGAAATGCTGTTTTAGGCAAGGGAGATTGTTTTGTCGCCGAGGCAGATGAAAGCGACGGCTCATTTTTGTTTTTTCACCCTGCCTATTCTATAGTTACCAATATCGAAAAGGAACATCTGGATTTTTATAAAGACCTGGATCAGATTATCAGGACATACCGGAGGTTTATAGATAACACCAACCCGCAAGGAGTGTTATTCTGGCATAAGGATGATAAAAATATAGAGAGCTGCCTTGCTGGATTTAAAGGAAGAAATGTCAGCTTTGGGTTTTCAGACTCAGCTGATTTATGCGCCGATAATGTTAAAATCAACGGTTTTAAATCCAGTTTCGATTGTCTCTATAACCGGAAGTTTTTGGCCAGGCTGGAGCTTAATCTGCCGTCCGGCCATAATATTTTAAATGCCCTGGCTGCTGTCGGATTGAGCCGGGAACTAAGGATAGATCTTGATAGCATTAACCGGGCGCTGGCTGGCTATCATGGCGTAGACAGGAGGTTCCAGATAAAATTAAATAATAACGGGCTTACGGTAATAGATGATTACGCGCATCACCCCACTGAGGTGGAGGCCACGCTTAAAGCCTGCAAGGCTGAGGATAAAAGAATAATCTGTGTTTTTCAACCGCATCGCTATAGCCGGACCAAACACTTAAGCAAGCAGTTTAGCCATGCGTTTTATTCGGCCGACCATCTTATTTTAGCTGAAGTCTATCCAGCTGACGAAGAACCGATTAACGGGATAACCAGCAAATGCATTTATGATGAGTTAAAAAAGAACGGTTGGAAAAAACTTTCTTTGGCGGGCAGTAAGGAGGAAGCGCTAAGTATGGTACAAAAGATTCTCAGGCCGGATGACCTGGTGTTGATTATGGGTGCCGGAGACATAGGATATGTCGCTGATCAACTGGCGCGGATATATAGCGATAAATAATAAATTGCTAAATTGTTAAACTCAGACTGTGTCGTAATTCATTTTTCGAATAATCATATACAACATATTGCAGGGGTTCGAGTTATCGAACCATTCATAGAGGGTTTGATGAACCAGGCCCCTGCATTGTGACACAGTCTGACTGCTGAATTGTTAAATGAATAAGGCTTTAAAGGATAAAATTAAAGGGATAATCAAGAATAAGGTTTTGTTTGACGAAGCAATGGACCTGCACACTTCGTTTAGGATAGGCGGTCCGGCTGAGGCCTGGGTTGAACCCGGGGATTTAAAAAGCCTGGTTGGGTTAGTCAAGTTTGCCAGGAAAGAAGGTATTCCGCTGATGATTATCGGCGCCGGCAGCAATATTTTGGTCAGGGATGAAGGAATTAAAGGGATTGTAGTTAATCTGTCATCGGATTATTTTAAAAGGATAGATGTTGATCAGCGCCGCCTCAGAGCATGGTCAGGGCTGGAGATTGTCAGTTTGCTCAGGGTCATGGTTGACAAAGAGCTGGCCGGACTGGAGTTTATGGCTGATATCCCGGGCACTGTCGGCGGAGCAGTAATGATGAACGCCGGCAGAAAAGACAGAGCCATTGGTGATTTAATCAGCTCTGTCGAGGTGATCGACGGAAAAGGCGAAGTGTTTAAAATAGGAAAAAGGGAAATCAAATTCGGTTACCGGTTTTCAGGGCTTGATGATTACATTATCTTAAGCGCAGATTTCAATCTTAATAAAAGACCGTCTGGTTTGATAAGCAGGCAGATTAATAAATACGCTTTTACTAAAAGGAATTCCCAGGAGTTAAAACTGCCGAGCGCCGGCTCTGTATTTAAAAATCCTACTGCCGTCTCTTCTGCCAGCGCAAGATTAATAGAGCTCTCCGGCCTGAAAGGCAAAAGACTGGGAAATGCCCGGGTTTCGTTTAAGCACGCCAATTTCATTGTTAATTTAGACAAGGCCCGGGCCAGGGATGTAATCGGGCTTATTGAATTAATCAAATCTGCGGTAAAAAGAGACCACGGGGTTAACCTGGAGTTAGAAATAAAAATTATCTGATGAAAACCAGGCTTAGGAAAAGAATAGGTGTATTAATGGGCGGTTCGTCCAGCGAGCGGGAGGTATCCCTTCAATCAGGCCTGGCTGTTTACCGGGCGCTTAGAAAGGATGGCTGCAGGGTCACGGCTGTTGATATCAACTCAGAACGCTCAGCCGCCAGCCAGATTAAAAAAGCAGGGATTGAGCTGGCTTTTATCGCGTTGCACGGAAGGTTTGGGGAAGATGGGGGAATGCAGGCATTGCTGGAATCTCTGGCCATACCTTATACCGGTTCAGGTATCAGGGCCAGCCGGTTAGCAATAGATAAAACTGCTTCCAGAAAGATTTTCCAGGAGCAAGACATAGCTGTTCCCCGCTATAGGGTGTTGGAAGGAACCCTTGGTTACCGGAGGTTATCGGGAATGAAATTTCCTCTGGTAATAAAACCGTCTTCTCACGGTTCAAGCATTGGATTGTCGATAGTTAGAAATAAAAAGGAGCTTGTTCGAGGCCTGAATAAGGCAGGTAAATATAGTGACATTGTGATAGCTGAGGAATACATCTCCGGTAAAGAGGTTGCGGTGGGCATCTTAAACGGCCAGGCCCTGCCCCTGATCTGGTTGATACCTAAAAACAGGTTTTATGATTATCAGGCGAAATATCGGCAAGGGATGACCCTTCACGTTGTCCCTGCCCCGTTAGATGAAGATGTTTATTTAAAAATCCAGTCCGTGGCACTCCGGGCGCATCGAGCCTTAAATTGCCAGGCTTTTTCCCGGGTTGATATAATTCTTGATAAGGATAATAACCCGGTGGTCTTGGAAGTAAACACCATTCCCGGATTTACCTCTACCTCGCTGCTTCCCCTGGCAGCCAGGGTAGAGGGATATAGTTTTGAAAATCTTTGCCGGAGATTAATCGAATTGATACCGCGCTATGAGAAAAGAAAAAAGAGCAAATAAGAAATTAAGAAAAAAAGTCAAGATCAAAAAACATAATACAGGGATTTATTTATTATTGATACCGCTGGGCCTGGCCCTGATCATCGGAATACATCTATATTATTTTCTATGCACTTCTCCTGTCTTTTGCCTCAGCCGGATAGAAATAAGGAGTAATGGTTCAGTGGATCAGGAGAAAGTAAAGGAATGTGCCGGCCTGACTGACAGCACAAGGATCTTTGATTTGAATCTGGATAAGGTTTCCCGAAAAATAGAGGCATTACCCCGGGTTAAAAAAGCCGCGGTCAGCAAGGTATTCCCCGATAGGTTGATCGTTGAGATCCGGGAAAGAAAGCCGATTGGCCGAATAAAGTCAGGCCGGTGTTATTTTGTCGATTCAGAAGGGGTGATTTTACTTAACGCAGGTTCTTGGCCCGCTGCTGATTTACCGCTGCTTGCCGGGATAGGCTTTCGTAAAAATAAGATTAGTATTGGCCGAAGGTATGAATCAAAAAGATTAGATCAGGTACTGAAACTGCTTAAGGCCGTATCCCTTTCAACCCGGCTGGCTATAAAAGATATTGATTTGGTGAATGCCCGGGCTGCTAAGGATGTCACTCTTACGACAAGAAAAGGATTGAAAATAATATTGGGCAACAAAGAATTTAAAGATAAGATTCAGCTTTTAGACCGGGTTCTGAAAGATATTTATGACAGCCCCAAAAAGGTCAGGTCAATAGACCTCAGGTTTGGAGACGTGATTGTAAAACATTAATAATAAATTGCTAAACTGCTGAACTGCTAAACTGCTGTTAAAGAAAAATTATGAAAGAGAAAATTATTGCGGCATTGGATATTGGCACGAGTAAGGTATGCGCCCTGATAGCCGGGCTGGACAGCGAAGGCCAGGTCAGATTGATAGCCGGTAAACTAACTGCTTCAAAAGGGGTTTCTAACGGCCTGATAAAAGATCTGGCCGAGGTAAGCAGTTCTGTTAGTGAAATACTTTCTGAAACAGGCAAGGCAGGTCAAGTAGAGATTTATTCGGTTGTTGCAAACGTCAATGGCGGGCATATTAAGAGCCGTAATAATCAGGCGATGCTCGAGCTGGCCGGGCCGGAGAGAAAAGTTAAGTCTAGTGATATCAGAAAAATAACCGAGGTGGCGAAATCCGTGCCCCTGCCGATGGATGAGAAAATACTGCAGGTAATCCCGGCCAGATATATGGTGGATGACCAGACCGGGATAAAAAACCCCTTAAAAATGGCCGGCAGCAGACTCGGCCTGGAGGTTCACCTGATCACCGGCTCAATTTCACACACTCAGAATACGGTCAGTGCTATAAATCAGGCTGGTTATGATGTGGGAGGGATAATTCCCGAGTCCCTGGCCTGTAGTTGCGCGGTATTAAGCGAAAAAGAGAAGGAACTTGGCGTGATATTGATCAATATTGGCGCAGCCACCACCGATATCATTATCTTTATCAATGGGTGCCCGGTTCATACCGAGGTTGTTCCGGTGGGAAGCGAAGGACTGACCCGGATGCTCTCTTCTGTCTTGAGGACATCTTTAGAAGATGCCGAAATAATAAAAAAAAGATACGGTTCGGTATTTTCCAGCCGGCTCAATGACCAGAGCCTGATAATGGTTCCGGGCATTGACGGCCGGCCGTCAAACAATATCAGCGTATCCTTTCTTAGCCGGTCAATAATGCCTTATGCGACAAAAATGATTACCAGGATTTCTAAACGGATAGAGGCCTCTGGTTATAAAGAAAAAGCAGTTGCCGGGGCAGTGGCCACCGGCGGAGGGACGTTGCTGGAAGGCATTGTAGAAAAGATTGAAGAGGTGTTGGGGCTGCCGGTAAGGATGGGCTGTTCTTCGGGAATACATGCCGACGGGAATGTGATCAGCAACCCGGGTTATACTGCCGCGATAGGGCTGGCTAAATATGGACTGCAGTATGCTCAGCCCGAACTTCGCTGGTATGACAGGGGGGGGTGGGCCAAATTTGGCAATTCGATCAGAAGTTTTATAGAAGAATATTTTTGACAAATGGGGAAGTTTATGGTAAAAATGCCGGGGGCGAGAAATGATTGGTAAAAAGATCGGGGTAATCGGCTGCGGCAATATGGGCCGGGCATTAGTAAAAGGACTTTTGGCAAGGAACCTGGTAGCTAAACAAGATGTCCTGATCGCTGATCAGGTCAATGAGCAGCGGGATCATCTTAAATCAGAGTCAGGTGTTCTTGGTTCTCAGTCAAACAAGGCTTTGGTTGCTGAAAGCCAGATAGTTATCCTGGCTGTAAAGCCCCGGGATATCAAACGGGTCTTAGAGGAGCTGGCCGGCTTGTTTAAGCCCAATCAAATAGTGATCTCGATAGCTGCCGGTATTACCATCAGTTATCTTGCACGGTTCGTAACTTCAAAAGTTGGTCTGGCCAGGGTAATGCCTAACAGTCCTGCCCTGATAAACCAGGCGGTTTCAGCCGTTTGTTACAGCCCTGCCCTAAAAGATGCCGACAAAGAAATGGTTAGAGCTATATTTGGTTCTCTGGGCGAAGTGGTTGAAATAGAAGAATCACTAATGGACACGGTTACTGCTATCAGCGGATCCGGGCCTGCTTATTTCTTTTTGCTGATAAAATACCTGGCTGAGATCGGCGTAGAGTTTGGGTTGACCAGGCAAATAGCCGACAGGCTGGCTTTGCAAACCGCTTTGGGAAGCAGCCGGATGGCTGTTGAGGCCGGAGGGGATGTCGATGGCTTAATAAACAAGGTAGCTTCCAAAGGAGGGACTACCCAGGCAGCACTAAAGGTTTTTAAAGAGATGAAACTAAAGCAGATTTATTTAAGGGCTGTTCAGGCAGCCAGAACAAAAGCCCGGGAACTTTCCGGAGGATAAGATGTTTATCCTGGCCAACTTCTTAAGCGCGTTTGCTCAAATCCTGGATATTGTAATCAGTATTTTTATCTGGGTTATAATAATAAGGACTTTGATCAGCTGGGTTAATCCGGACCCTTACAATTTTATTGTCCGGTTTTCTCAAAGGATTACCGAACCGGTTCTTTACCCGATCAGAAAAAAACTGCCGCTTTCCTGGGGGATAGATATATCCCCGATGATCGCGATTATCGGTTTTTCATTTCTTAAGAATTTTTTGGTGCGTTCGTTATTTGAGCTGAGTTTAAGGATAAAATGAGGTGAGAAAATGTCTATAGTAGGAATAATCGGAGGCAGCGGGTTATATGAATTGGAAGGCATAAAGGTCCAGGAGAGGTTAAAATTAAACACTCCTTTCGGAGAACCGTCTGATGAATACATTTTGGGAAGTTTAGAAGGAAGAAAAGTTGTTTTTCTGTCCCGCCATGGAGCAGGGCACCGGATATCCCCGGGTGAGATAAATTACCGGGCAAATATCTATGGAATGAAGAAATTAAAGGTTGAGCATCTTATATCTGTTTCAGCAGTAGGAAGCCTTAAAGAAGAGATCAAGCCCCTGGATATAGTGTTAGCTGATCAGTTTGTGGACCGGACAAACCAGGCAAGGAAGTATACCTTTTTCGAAAAAGGTATAGTTGCCCATATCGGTTTTGGCGACCCGGTCTGTCCGGTATTAAGAAAATTGCTTTTCCAGGCAGCCGGGGAGACCGGAGCAAGTGTCCATCAAAAAGGAACTTATTTGAATATGGAAGGCCCGGCTTTTTCTACCCGGGCGGAGTCTTTTTTATACCGGTCCTGGGGTATGGATATAATCGGGATGACCAACATGGCTGAGGCGAGATTGGCCCGGGAAGCGGAGATGTGTTTTGCCACCGTGGCCCTGGTCACTGATTACGATTGCTGGTTTGATAAGACGGATGCCTTTGAGGTAAGCGCGGGGCTGGTGATGGAGAATATGAGAAAGAATATCGACAGGGCAAAAAAGATATTGATAAAAACAATTCCCCGGATCAAAGGCGAAAGATCCTGTGATTGCGCTGCTGCGTTAAAAGATGCCATAGTAACCGATAAGAAGTTGATTCCTTCCCGGACAAAGCAGGATTTAGAGATAATTATTGGGAAGTATCTTTGATGGTTGCAGACGTCATTGCGAATCCAAAGGTCGATTATTTCACCCGTCATTGCGAGCGACCGAAGGGAGCGAAGCAATCTCATTTAAGAAGATTGCTTCGGTCGCCCCTTCGGGGCTCCTTCGCAATGACGACGAAGGAAAGTTAAGAATGGATTATAAAAAGACATTAAATTTACCCCAGACAAAATTCCCGATGAAGGCTGACCTGATTAATCAGGAACCGGAAGTGTTAAATAAGTGGGAAAAACAGGATATATACGGCCTGATCAGGCAAAAATCCAGGGGAAATCCGAAGTATATACTTCATGACGGGCCTCCCTATGCCAACGGCAATGTGCATATCGGAACAGCCCTTAATAAAATACTGAAAGACATTGTTGTCAAATATAAGACGATGTCCGGGCTGGATGCTCCTTATGTTCCGGGGTGGGATTGCCATGGATTGCCGATAGAACACCAGGTGATGAAGCTTTCGGCTAAAGAAGGTCTTAAGCTGAGCCAGCCGGAGATCAGAAAAAAATGCAGGCAGTTCGCTGATAAATATATCCAGATCCAAAAAAAGCAGTTTAAGAGGTTAGGCGTTTTCGGCGAATGGGAAAATCCCTATCTTACCCTGGATCATGAATATGAAGCAAAGATTATCGAGGCGTTCAGTCAGTTGAGCTTGAAAGGTTATATCCACAAGCAATTGAAGCCTATTTACTGGTGCCCTGTTTGCAGGACCGCCCTGGCTGAAGCAGAAATAGAATATAAAGAGAAGAATTCTCCTTCTATTTATACGGGGTTTAGGCTGAATGAGCAGTGGAGACAGGTTTTTACCGGTCTCAGCCGGGAGATCGAAGGCCCGTTAGATATATTGATCTGGACCACAACGCCCTGGACACTTTTGGCTAATGTAGCGGTGGCTGTGCACCCGAAATTTTTATACCGGGTTATAAAGACAGGCCGGAGAAATTTACTGGTGATGGGCGAAAATCAGATCATTGATTCGATTAAAGAAAAACTGGACGGGGAATGTCTGGTCCTGAAAGAAAAAATAAAAGGCGGAAACCTGGAAAATTTAACCTACCAGCACCCATTTTTAAAAAGAGAAGGGAAAATAGTCCTGGCCGATTATGTCTCTAATCTTGAAGGCACCGGCTGTGTCCATACTGCGCCCGGTCATGGCGAAGAGGATTATCAAACCGGGCTGAAGTATAAGCTGGATGTGCTTTCGCCGGTAAATCAAAAAGGAGAGTTTACTGAAGATACGGCCGAATTTAAAGGGCTCAATGTGTTTAAGGCCGATCAACAGGTCATTGATAGATTAAAAAAAGATGCCAGCCTGCTTTGGGAAGGAAGGGTGAGCCACTCATATCCGCATTGCTGGAGGTGTAAGAATCCGGTGATATTCAGGGCGACCGAGCAATGGTTTATTGACCTTGAGCATAACCAGTTAAGAGTAAAGGTTCTCAAGGCAATAAAAAACGTGAATTGGATTCCTCCCTGGGGAGGAGTGAGAATGGGTAACATGGTCGCGTTGAGGCCCCAGTGGTGTATCTCAAGACAGCGCAGCTGGGGTGTGCCGATCCCTGTGTTTTATTGTCAGGACTGCGGAAGGATTTTAACTACTAAACAGAGCCTGGAAGCAGTGCGTTTGATGGTATTAAAAGAAGGCGCGGATTCCTGGTTTAAAAAAGAAGCAGGAGAGATCCTGCCTTCCGGCATTAAATGCCCGCAGTGTAAGGGCAGCAGGTTCAGGAAAGAAACAGACATAGTTGATGTCTGGTTTGAATCCGGGGTTAGCTATAAGGCGGTTCTTAAGACCAGAAAAGAACTTGGGTTTCCAGCCGATCTTTACTTAGAAGGCAGTGACCAGCATCGCGGCTGGTTTCAAAGCGCGCTTCTTACTGCAGTAGGCTGCGGCGATGGCCCGCCTTATAAGTCGGTGTTGACTCACGGATTTATGGTGGATGGCCGGGGTAAAAAAATGTCCAAATCCCTGGGCAACCTGATATCTGCCGAAGAAATGGTTTCCCGGGCAGGTGCTGACGTGGTCCGGCTCTGGGTTACCTCGGAGAATTATCAGGCAGATATGGCTTACTCCGATGAGATATTAAACAGGATGAACGAGGCCTACCGGAGGATTCGAAATACCTATCGCTATATGCTGGGCAATCTTTATGACTTTGATCCCTTTAAAGACGCAATAAAGGACCACCGGGGACTTTTAGAAATGGATAGATGGGCCTTGGGCCGCTGTCAGGTGCTGCTTAAAAAGGTTACCCGGGCTTACAACGACCTTTCTTTTTACCAGATTTATCATCTGGTGCATAACTTCTGCACAGTGGATCTGAGTTCATTCTATCTGGACGCATTAAAGGACAGGCTTTATACTTTTAGCCGGGGCTCGGACGGACGGCGTTCAGCCCAAACAGCGCTTTACGAGATATTGCTGGTTTTGGTAAGGATTATGGCGCCAATACTTTCATATACCTGCGAAGAGGTCTGGCAGTATCTAATCGTAGACCGCAAAGAGGCGAGTGTGCATCTGGCCAGCTGGCCCCGGATAAACGAAAGCCTGATTGATCAAAAATTAGATGATGCCTGGCAAAAACTTCTTCAGGTCAGGGAGGCGGTTTGTGCTGCGTTGGAGCAAAAAAGGATAATCAAAGAAATAAGGAGTTCTCTTGAAGCCGAGGTTTGTTTGTTTACCACCAGCAGTAAACTTTATTCATTTCTGGAAAAGCACAAACCCTGGCTGGCAGCCATATTTATTGTTTCTAATGTAACGCTTGAGATGGTTAAAGAAATGCCGCTGGATTCAGGGCAGTCTGATCTGATAAAAGAGCTGGGGGTAAGGATCAAAAAGCCTAAGGGCTCAAAGTGCCAGCGCTGTTGGAACTGGAAGGAGAGCGTGGGAAAAGACAAGCAGCATCCCGGGCTTTGCCAGAGGTGCCTGAAGGCAATAATTAAGTAAAAAATAAAGGTTTTTCAGGGATCTCTTAAAACCGGTTTTTAAAACAGGCTGTTAGCTAAATTTTAAAAGTGCACAGTTTAAAGTTTAAAACTGCACACTCCCCAAGTCCTTAATTTTGTTCTTTTTAAGATAGGTGTCATCCTGAGGGAGCGTAAGCGTAGGTGTCATCCTGAGG
>JAYELI010000055.1 GCA_034717435.1 Candidatus Omnitrophota bacterium | reverse complement strand
AACCGTGTTTTCTGAGATTCTTCGGCCTTCGGCCTCAGAATGACCTTTTTAGCGTTATTATTTTTAATTTCGGTTAAGGTGTGCACTTTTAAAACATAAATCGCTCTAAAACTGTGCACTTTTAATTTTTAAATAACACAAATTACAAAATGCTTGACACATACGCGGTTCTTGGATTATAATATAAAACAGGCAAAATATAAGTGGTGAGTTCGAAGGGGGAACCTCCACGTTAAAAAAGTAAAACCTTCGCGGTGAAAACTGCGAAGGTTTTTGTATTTTAAGGGGGTGTTTTGATGAACCGTGTTTATGTGAAAATGGTTAGGTCGGGAATTATGACGCTGTTTTTATTTTTGGCTTTTTGCGGGGCACCGTCAGCTAATGTAAGTGTTAAGGCTCCTGGTGTGCCGCAAGTCTCGCCACTTCATGTAGATGGGCCATGGTCGGGAAACCTGAGCGATCTGGAAATTTATGATACCATCAGAGGGATAAAAATGGCGATTAAAGAAAACCCCCAGGATTATACCAATTATCAAGCGCTTGCTTTTGTATATGATTACATTGGCCGTCATGATAAGGCAGCAGAGGCGTTGGAGCTGGAAATAAGGTATTACCCCAAAGAAAATATTACTGATTTGGGGATTGCTTACGGTAACCTTGCAAGACAATATATTATTCTCAGAAGATTAGATGATGCCAAGCCGGTGATCGATGAGTCCTTAAAGCTTGCTCCCAACAATCGTTTTAATCACTGGCGGTTATTATCTTATTACACCTTAAAAGGCCGGTATAAAGAGGCTGCCTTAGAGCTTAAGGTATTGAGCGAACTTAGCCCGAAGGGGGATGTTTATTATGAACTTTTGATTTACGCTTATGAAGAAAAGGTAACTCATGATGGTATAATCGAAATTTTCAGGGAAGCTGTCAGGGTTAATCCAGACAGCCATAAGTCTCACCGGATGCTGGCAACAGCTATTAAGAGCTCTCCGGGAGGTCTGGATAAAAACTTTTCTCTTGTAATGGAAGAGTATAATAAAGCCCTGGAGCTGGACCCTGAGTATATCCCCACATATATCAGCATAGCTGGTACTTATATGCTGCGTGCATTATGCGGGAAGGATAAAAATAAAAAATATTTCAATGATTCACTGGAATGGTTTAATAAGGCGTACGAAATCGAGCCGGAGAATGTGAAGTTGGCATATGCCATGGGTGAGCTGTTTATGCGCATGGAGCAATATGATCAGGCAATAAATAAGCTGGAATATACTGTAAGTAAGACTGGTAATGCCCCTGAGCCAGTCGATATGTTAGCTGCCGCCTATAACGACAGAGCGTATCAGTTTTACAAAACAGGCGAAAACATGGAAGAAGGACTGGCATTGATCGACAAAGCGATCAATCTGAGGCCGGATAACGGCATTATTTTAAGCACAAAAGCAGAACTTCTTTATAAAATGGGAAGGCTCAACGAGGCGTATGATTATATCAAGAGGGGTATTGCCTTAGCACCCGGCCATGAAGAAATACAGCAAGATTTAGAGAATATCGAGAAGGCCCTTCTTGGTCTCGACGAAGATAAAAGATAAAGCCGGCATTTAAAATATAGACAGGATTAAGAGATTATGCTATAATTTAAAAAATTGTTACCTGCTCGTCTTTAGTGCCATAATTCGTTATGGAGCAAGTGGTTTCAATGCTGATGCCTGATCCAGGCGGGATGGTGGTGGATATAAGTCAGGAACGTGTCAAACCACCATTTTATCGCCTATAGGGGGCTTAGGATTAAGATGAAAAAACTATATCTAGCAGCATTAGTGATAGTAACAATTGCAATCATCTTGTTTGCCGTTCAGGGCCTTGCCCTGGACCTGCCTAAATGGTTTCCGTTCAGCACTCACAGGGCCCTCCGGGAGTGGAAAGAAAAGGTATTTAAAGGAAAAGTCCTCTACGAAGTCAAGATTGTCAGGGCAAAAGAAGGAGGTTATCTTCTGGCCAGGAGCGATAGGGCTGCTTCAGGATTATTTTATGATATTAAATTCAACCTCTATTCAGCTCCGATGGTAAGCTGGAGGTGGAAGGTGTTGAAATTTCCGGATAAACAAAAAGAGAACTATTCTAAAAGCGAATGGGTTGAAAGAGACGACTACGCAGCCAGGTTCTATATAATATTCCCTAAATTTCCCTTTACCAGGACAGAATGTCTGGAGTATGTCTGGGATGAAACCCTGCCTGTGGGCACTGTTGTGGCCAGTCCTTATTTTGAAAAAATAAAACTGATTGTTATTGAGTCAGGAAAAGAAAAATTAGGGAAATGGGTTTATGAAGAACGCAATGTTTATCAGGATTACCTTACTGCATTTGGAAAGCCGCCGGAAAATCGTGTAGGCGCGATAGCAATAATGACCGATTCGGATAATACGGTAAGCACGGCCGAGGCCTGTTATGATGAGATAAAAATAGGTTATAGGAAAAATGGGGGTAAAAAATGAAAACAAATGAGAATAAAAGAAAAAATTTTTTTATCGCTAACAAACTGCATAAAGAGATCTTGATCATTGTGTTTGTTTCTATGCTCCTGCCGGTTATCCTGGTCGGAATTACCCTTCATTCCCTTATTTTCAATATAGCTGCCTGGGAGATAGGCATTCCCGAGGCAGTATTCTCTGTTTTGCTTCCTGCCATAAAACAAGTCAATTTTATAGTATTCATTGCCCTGCCGTTTGTTATGCTCTTATTGTGGTTCTGGGCTTTAATGGCCACAAAAAGGATAGTGGGGCCTTTTGACAGGCTGTGCAGGGAAGTCGATCAAAGGGTCAAGGGAACTAAAACCGGCCGTATCCAGCTGCGCAAAGGCGACGCATTGCAGGAGTTGGTGGATGGATTTAACCGCCTTTTGGATAAGTCATCTTAGTAACGTAGTTCTGGCCGGGAATTGAAGGGATTGTTGTGGATCAGCCGTTAAACAAGAATATTAGTAAAATGTCAAAGATAAAGACTCCCGAACAGCTTTTTACCTTAATAGAAGAAGAGATAGCCGTTTCTTGCGAGATGGGTTATCTGGCTATATTTGCCTTAAGCGATAACGGGGCAGAATACATTGTCAAGAAGCAGGTTCCCGGATTAAACCAAGTGCCTTTCAGCCGGGACGTAAAACTTGATTTAAACAACCCGATTATAGAGCATTTATCAGAGGTACGAAAACCCTTTTTGATAAAAGAAATAAATGAAAATTTGGAATTTGCCCTGATAAAAGAAAGGCAGGATTTTTTATCTTTACTGCGAAACAAACTGGTTGAATTAGAAGCCGAATTTTGCCTGCCGGGTTTTGTAAAAGATAAGATGGTAACAGTGCTTATGCTGGGTAAAAAGGCATCAGGAGAGGAATTTTCTCTCAAAGAAACGGAATTATTTTCTTCCTTAGCTGCCTGCTCGGCGGAAGTGCTTTGTAATTTTAGCCTGCTTAAGAAAGAAGTAGAGCTCTTTGTCAAATCTATCCGTAGAATAAACAAGGATCTGGAGATAAAAGACCCTTATACAAGAGGTCATTCAAAGAGGGTTGCGGAGTTTTCCATAATCGTTGGCAGGAAATTCCAGGATGGGCTTGAGAAGGTTCCTTACGGCGAAATATCTTTATATTATGCTGCTGAACTTCACGATCTGGGTAAGATAAATGTTTCCGACAGCATTCTTAATAAAAAAGGCGCATTAAATGCTGAAGAATATGATCAGATAAAAGAACATCCTTTGGAATCTGTAAAAATGATTGCCCCTCTGGGAAAGTGGTTTGGAAGAACAATTCTCGATGCCGTTCTTTACCACCATGAGAATTATGACGGCACCGGCTATCCTTACGGGAAAAAAGGAGAAGAGATAAATATCCTGGCCCGAATAATAAGGGTAGTTGATTCTTTTGATGCCATGATCACTGACCGGCCCTATCGAAAAGCCCTGCTTCACCATTTTGCTTTGTCTGAGCTTAAAAAAGGCAGGGGCACGTTGTACGACCCTAGAGTAATAGACGTATTTTTAGAGGCATACAAAGAGGGTTTGTTTAAAGATATATTTTTATCAGAAATGGAAAAAGAGAAAGAATAATTTTTGGATTAAGAAAATGAAAGTATTAGCGTTATTTTTATCAATGTTTTTGTTAATATCTGCCTTTGCCTTTAGCCAGGGTGAAAGTGAAGAATCTGAGGTATTGTCCATTGAACAGTTGAAGGAGGAATTAAACAAGATAAAAGGCCAATTGCAGGGCGTAATAAAAATAGAAACTGAACTGAAAACCGACCGCGAGGAATTGAAACAACTGATAATAAGCAATAACGAAACCGTTGCTCTTAAAATGCTGCTGAGTATTGCCGCGGCCTGCGAGTCTTTTCGAGCAGACCAAAAAATGAATAACTTTCCCAGAAAATTTGAAGAACTAAAGGGTTATATTTCAGATAAAGTAATAAACGCCGCCAGTTCTTCCGATCCGATGTTGGGTTATTATTATGACTATCAATATGTGCTTGGGGATCATTTTAAGCTGAAGGCTGTTCCTGCTGTTAAAGGCGAGACCGGGGAAAGAACCTTTATCCTTGATGATAGCGGTTCTATAATCGAAGAGGAAACAGGAGAAAAAGTAAGTCTGGAATAAGAGAAACAAGTGAAAAAAAAGTTAAAAGTACTCCTGGTGTTTGATGCCCCTTATGCTGTGGGCCGGGATAAGGATTTTAAGCAGGAATTTAAAGATCCTGATTGGGTGACTGAAAGCGACGTTTATAAAGCTCTTGAAGGGAACGGCTATCAACTAGGCCTGTTAGGGCTTTATAATAACATCGGCGTACTTTTTGAAGAATTGAAAAGGAATAAACCCGATGTTGTTTTTAATCTTGCCGAGGTTTTCAGGCAGAAAACCTATCTTGAAAAAAATATGGCCTGGCTGCTGGAAATGCTGGGGGTTCCTTACACCGGGGCAAGCCCGACAACCATGCTTGTCTGCAACAATAAGGCCTTAAGCAAGAAGATATTAAGTTTTCACAGAATAAAGATCCCCAACTTCCATACTTTTTATAGAGACTACAAAATAAAGCTGTTGAGGCGGCTCAGGCTTCCTTTGATCGTAAAGCCTTTATGCGAAGAGGCTTCGCGGGGAATATCCCGGGCTTCGGTTGTCGATGATGAAGCGGCTTTGGTTGAAAGGGTAAAATTCATTCACCAGAGAATGAACATGGATGCTATTGCCGAAGAATACATCGAGGGCCGAGAGTTTTATGTAAGCATTATTGGAAGGAAAAAGATCAAGGTTTTGCCTTTAAGAGAGATGAATTTTGGCAGAATTCCCGAACAAGAAAGCAGGCTGGCGACTTACCGGGCAAAGTGGGATAAGGCCTATCGCAAGAAATGGGGCATAGAAAACGTTTTTGCCGGAAGGTTGGCCGAAGGAATTAACGAAAGGATTGAGGATATCTGCAAAAGGGCGTTTCGCGCTTTGAACATGCAGTCTTATGCCCGGTTTGATGTAAGGGTTACCTCAAATGCCGGTATTTATATTTTAGAAGCCAACGCCAATCCCTGTTTGGCCCGGGATGACGAGCTGGGGCAGTCGGCGCAAAAGGCAGGCATTTCTTACGATAAACTTATTCAGAAGATATTACTGCTTGCTTTGCAAAGAAAACACTAAAAGAAATTAGACGAGTCTCAAAAGAAGAATCTCATTGAAATTAATTGAAATTAAATAGAAATAAATTGTCAAGTTAAGACAATAAATTTCAATATATTTCTAAAAGAGAGGTTTTTTGAGGGAAATAGGCGATGACCAGGACGCAGCAAATAGAAATATGCAGGGCAAAGCAGGAGGACATGCCTTATATCAGGGAAAAAATGCAAAAATATATGCTGGACGCTACTGATATAAACGCTCAACAGTTTTTTGTTGCCAAAAACATTAGTCAGACAGTCGCCTTTGGCAGGATAATTGACCATGGTGAGTTTTTTGAGCTTGCTTCTTTAGGGGTGGATTATTATCACCGGAAAAAGGGTATTGGTACGAGAATGCTCAGGTTTCTTATTGAGCAGGCAGGGATACAAGACCCTCAAAAACCTATTTACGGTGTTACACACCGGCCCGGATTTTTGAAAAAATCTGGTTTTGAAGAAATAGATGATTACCCGCAGTGTTTAGAATACAAGAAAAGTTATATCTGTAAGTTGGATAGTTCTAAAATTAAAATAATGAAACAAACAGAAGCATTCTGTTAAAGGGGTGCGAAGATGGGCGTATTTAGGAAATACTTTTTGCTTGTCATTTTATTCTGCGTTTTGTCTATGTTTTTGCCGCAGGAAGCTCAAAGCTGGCGGCGGCACGGGCCTAAACCTAAACCGGCCGTCAGGCGCCATCGGAATCAACTGCGGCATAAAAAGTATAACTATATACGGGCGCATGATTATAATCACGACGGCAGGGTTGACTTAAAAGACCGTCTCCTGTGGTTAAGAAACAAAGGAAATTATTCGGTTGTTCATGTCGAGGAAGATAATAAAGACCTGGTTGAAATAATAGATATAAATGAAGACGGAGTTGTGAAAACATGGGAATTGAAAGAGTTTTATAATAAGTATGACCTGGATAGGAACGGAATTTTAGAAGACGAAGAGATCAGCGCCGTAACGGATTAAGGCGCGCCAAAGGATTAAACGTGTATATAGCGGTGATTGGCGGGCATAATTGTTCCCGGGAAATCAATAAGATCGCTGAGCAGGTTGGCTATGAGATCGGCCGGATGGGCGCGGTCTTGGTTTGCGGCGGCCTTGGTGGAGTAATGGAGGCAGCGGCCCGGGGATCAAAAAAAGCAAAGGGAAAAACCATAGGTATTTTACCCGGCAATAATAAGACCGATGCTAATCCTTATATTGATTTGCCTATTGTTACCGGATTAGGGTATGCGCGTAATTCTCTGGTGGTAAAAAATGCAGACCTGGTTGTAGCTATTGACGGAAAAGAAGGGACGCTTTCGGAAATTGCTTTTTCCCTGCAGATGAAGAAGCCGATAATCGGCATTCAGACCTGGGATATAGCCGGTATAATCAAGGCTAAAAGCGTCAAGCAGGCAGTAGAAAAAATAAATGAGATTAGAAAACGGCGTTTCAGGCAGTGATGTTTTTTACTGTCCGCATTGCAAACAGCCTCTTTATGACCAGGATGCCCTGCGCTGTCTGTATTGCGGAGAGAGGTTGGACGTTAAGGCCGGGCCTTCAAGCATAATCACCTGGCGCAAGGCAAGGTTTTTTGTCGCCCTTTTAGTTTTACTGGTCATTTTAGCGTTTTTATCTTTGATGGTATTTTAAATTTTTTCCGCGAGGATGGTGGAATTGGCAGACACGCAAGGTTGAGGGCCTTGTGGACGCAAGTCTATGGGGGTTCAAGTCCCCCTCCTCGCACTTTTTTTGGCCCTATCGTCTAGCCTGGCCCAGGACAGGTGGTTCTCAGCCATCAGACACGGGTTCGAATCCCGTTGGGGCTACCAAATTTGTAACCAGCCGTAATTTCGTGAGTTACACGAGATTACGGCTTTTTTCATTCCCAAAACAACCCCCCCAAACTCCCCCATTTTCCCCCATATTCCGCGCATAGTA
>JAYELI010000054.1 GCA_034717435.1 Candidatus Omnitrophota bacterium | reverse complement strand
GTATATGAGGAGTAGTGTTGAGCAGCAAGATGAGTAATTTGTTAGCCAGTGAGCCAGTTAGCCAGTTGAACCCGTTCACTCGTTCACTCGCTCACCGGCTAACTAAACAAGGTTTCACTTTAGTCGAGCTTCTGATCAGTGTAGCGATTGTTGCTTTCGCCGGCCTGGCAATATACTCTGTTCTGAATAACGGCATAATTGCCTGGCGCAGAGGCAGCAGGAACAGGTCATTTGAGCGGAGCATCAGGCTTACCTCGGAAAAGATCAGCCGGGAAATAAGAAATACTTTTAAGTTCTCAACCATCCCGTTTGAAGGCGCAGAGGACTTTGTTAAGTTTCCGGCATTGATCACGGTTGAATGCGGCCCTGAACATTACCAGTTTGGCAGGGCCGCATATTTTTATGACTCAAAACAGGATAGCCTGTCTAAAGAAGAAAAGACCTATCCCGGGCTTTTTGAAGACGAAGGCATAACCGCAGGCCGGGTCCTGCTTAAAGGAGTTAAAGAGGTAGAGTTTAGTTATTGCTACCTTGATAACGCAACCGGAGATTATAAGTGGAAGGATGATTGGAAAAAAGAAGAACAGGACAGTATTCCCCGGGCAATAAGGATCAGGGTGGCTTTTAAAAAGAAAACCAATCAGAAGGATTTTGAACAGACGATATTCATCCCGATCGGCACCGGTGAGCAGAAGATAGAGCTGAAATAAACTGCTGAAGTTCATCATACATTGTGCGTCTTGTGTTGTGCGCTGTGCGCTGTGCGTTTTGGCGTTTTTAAATCCCGTTTTTCGGGACAGCTTCGGGGACATTAAACAGCTTCGGGGACATTATACTTAATTACCCCGGAAGTCTTACAAATAGGTAATTAAGTATGGTGTCCCCGGAATTCGGAATTACGCACAACGCATAACGCACAACACAAGACGCGCAACGCAATCATGTTTCAATTAACCAAACTGCGCAACACAAGACGCACAGCGCAACGCAGTTTCGGGACAGCTTCGGGGACATTATACTTAATTACCCCGAAGTCTTACAAATAGGTAATTAAGTATGGTGTCCCCGGAATTATGTACAATACGAAAAATTACACAACGCACAACGCATAGCGCAAAACGCACAGCGCAAGACGCAATACGAAAAATGAACCCTAAAAAAGGAAGTATACTAATCCTCACCCTCTGGGTGTTGAGCTTTTTGATTGTTTTTAATATTGGCCTGGCCAGGAATGCTTCGAGTCAAATAGGCCTGGCCTCCTATCTTCAAGACAGGTTAAAGATGTATTATCTGGCCAAGGCCGGCATAGAAAGAGGAATTGTTGAACTGCAGGCCGCCGGGGAAGAATATTCTTATAGCGCATTAAATCAAACCTGGGCTGATAATCAGGAATTTTTTAAAGAGTTTCCGATCGGCGGCGGATATATGACCCTTAGTTACCAACTAAATACCGAAGAACCAATAACTTTTTACGGTTCAGAAGATGAAAGCAGCAGAATAAACATAAATAAGGTGCCGTTGGAGGTCTTAAAGACGCTTTTAGAAAATGTTGGCGGGGTAAAAACAGAAGAGGCGGGCGACATTGCCGGCGCTATTGTAGACTGGAGAGACGTGGATATCATTGTTTCTCCGGGAGGCGCCGAAGACCTTTATTATCATAGCCTGGAAATGCCTTATCCCTGCAAAAACGGAAACTTCCAGGTATTAGAGGAATTGTTATTAGTCAAAGGAATGACCCCGGAGATATTTTCAAAACTTAAAGACACGATTACTGTCTACGGAGACGGAAAAATCAATATCAATACCGCTGGCTGTCTTACGTTGCAGGCCCTGGGCCTGAGCAGTGGTCTTAGCGAACGGATAATTGAGTTTCGTCAGGCCAAAGATGAACAAGCCGGGGAAGGTGAAGCCGGCAATGTCTTTAAAACAGTCGGTGAATTAAGAAATATCGGTTCTTTATTTACAGAAGAATCTATAGAGCTGAACCGGGTTATTTCTCTCGGTCTGTTTACCGTAACATCGGATGTTTTTAGGATCAGGTCCTCGGGAATTTTAAAAAAAGGAGACCGCAGGTTACAAAGGAACATTACCTGCGTTGTCCAGAGAAACGAAAAGGAAGAACCGCAGATCCTGTATTGGCGCGAAGACTAATTTCGCTGTGCGTCTTGCGCTATGCGCTATGCGTTTTGGCGTTTTTAAATCCCGTTTTTCGGGACAGCTTCGGGGACATTAAACAGCTTCGGGGACATTAAACAGCTTCGGGGACATTAAACAGCTTCGGGGACATTATACTTAATTACCCCGGAAGTCTTACAAATAGGTAATTAAGTATGGTGTCCCCGGAATTATGCACAACGCACAGCGCACAACGCAAAGCGCATAGCGCACAACGAAAAAAAATATTGAATTATGAGATTTTTCAAGATAAAGAAAAAGGTCATTACGATTTTAGAGATCGGCGGCGATTGGCTGAAAGTAGTGCAGGCCGAGCCCCTTTTAAGCAAAGACAGGAAAATTAGCCGGGTAATAATAAAAAACATCGCATCTTTATCTGATCAGGCGCTTATTAAAATTATCACTGAGTTGTCTAAAGAGCTAAAGATAAATCCGGACATTTTAGTTGTCTCTGTTCCCTACCATTTGGTGGCTGTCAGAAACCTTGAACTTCCCTCTACAGATCTTACTGAAATAAAAGATATGGTCGAGCTTCAGATAGGCAAGCAGACTCCTTTTAGCCGGGATGAGATAGTTTATGATTATCAGGTGCTGGGCACCAACCGGGAAGGATATAGCGGGGTAATCTCGGCTATTGTCCAGAGAGAGATCATTGAAAGATATTTCAGGATATTGGAAGGGGCAGGATTTAAAGCAGAGGGAAGGAAGATGGCTTTAAGTTCGGAAGGCTTGGTTGATTGGGCCCGCTTTGTTTATAAACAGCCGGAGGCCGGTAAACCTTATGTTTTGATCGATGTTAACCACACTGCCAGCGATTTTGAAGTCATCCTTAATGACAAGTTAATATACAGCAGGAGTATTTCCCTTGGATTTCTGCAGTTTGAACAAGACTTTGGCCGGTGGCAGGAAAAGTTTGTCGAAGAAGTAAAACATTCTATCTATGCCTACCAGAATGAAATGCTGGATAAGGAGATAAGCCAGATTTTAATCAGCGGCGCAGAACCTCTGGTTAAGGGTTTAAATGCAGATATTTTAAAGGAGAGACTTGGTTTAGGAGTAGGGGTCATCGCCCCGTTTAAGAGTATTCCCCTGGCCGGGGGAACGTTAACCGTCCGGGATGCCGGCACAAAAGGTGTATCGGTTTCCGCTCTTTTAGGCCTGGCCCTGGCCTATCCCAGGCAGGAGATTAATTTTATTCCCCAGGAGCTGAGGATAGAGAAAAAACTAAAGGAGAAAGGCCGGGATCTTTATTTTCTGGGCATCTACCTGATACTTATTTTAGTAATCGTTTCCAGCATCTTTTTAGGCAGAATGCATAATAAAGAACGGTATCTCTCCCGGCTGAAGCAGGAAGTCAGCGGGACCCGGGCCAGGGTCGAGAAACTGACTAACATGATTACGGAAGTGAAAATAATAAAGGACCGCCTGACCACAGAAGGCATTTTGGTCAGGTTTATTTATGAGATACATAAGGCAGTTTCCCCGGATGTTCATCTGGCCTCGATCCGTTTTGACGGAAAGGACCATTTGACTATCAGGGGGGTATCCAAGACCATGTCCGAGATCTTTAACTTTGTCAGCGCATTAGAAGACTCCCGGTGCTTCCGGAACGTTAAGACAAAATATGCCACCAAACATAAGGTAAAGAACAAGGAAATGGCTAATTTTGAGATTATCTGCCCTCTGGCCGCAGGGTTCCAACAGCGGTTAACCCGGATAAGCAGGGAATAGACAGGCGGGGAAATAATGGGGCAAAATATTTTTTTAAGATTGTCCAAAAGAGAAAAATATATAGCATGTATCTCTATCATAGCTGTTATCGCTATTTTTTTTGACCGGGTTATAGTCTGTCCGATTATGGAAAGGCTGGGCGAGCTGAACAGCGAAGTTGCTGTTCAGGAAAAAAAGCTCTGGAAGGCTACTCAGATACTTTCAGAAGAGGCCTTGATTACCGGGGAACATAGTAAATTTGTTCAAGGGTTAGAGCAGGATGGTTCCGATGAAGAAGAAGTAGCGGCTTTGCTCAGCGAAATAGAAAAATTAGCGACCAAAAGCACTGTTTTTCTGGCAAATATCAAACCGCGTTTGCCCGAAGAAAACGAACATTATAAAAAATATCTGATCGAAACAGACCTGGAGTCGAAAATAACCAAATTAGTGGATTTTATTTATCAGCTGGAAAAATCTCCCTGCCTGTTCAGGGTGGAGGAATTTTATCTGGTTCCCAAAAAAGAGGGGTCCGGTGTTTTGAAGGCGCGGATGGTGATTAGCGGGATTTTGATAGCTGCCGATAAACACGTAACGCCGGATTATCCAGACGTTCTTTCTGGACAGGAAGGCCGCTTTTAGGGTATAATTAAAAATCTCGGGGTGTGGCGCAGTTTGGCTAGCGCGCTTGCTTTGGGAGCAAGAAGTCAGGAGTTCAAATCTCCTCACCCCGACTTTAATGAGCAAAGGTTTTACGGAGGGCGAAAGCCCGACGTAAAACCTATTGCGAATTAAATCCTAAGCGATGAAATTCTTCTTTGAGATTCTTCAAGCGAAGGACATTGGGATTCCATAACTCAAGTGCTCAAATTGTCTCGTTCGGGATTGTTTTTTCAGAAGACCAAAAGGGACAGGTTTAATCTTAAAAAAAGGGACTTCTGTACCACGTTGGGTACAGGGTAAAACTTTGGTGTGAGAAATCGCAAACGGTACAAAAATTATGCGCCCGTAGCTCAGTTGGATAGAGCATCTGCCTTCAAGAGGAGCCTTTACGTGGAACGAGGAACACGTAAAGTGGATGTGGCTATATGCAAGGAAGCCCTCGATTAAAAATCAGGGTTATTTGCAGGCAACCGCTTTAAGCGAGAGCCCTCAGAGACTATACGCCACACACCTGAGATGGTGAAGACATAGTCCAGACCGCAATTCTGATGAAGAATCGGAAGCTGGAGAAATTCAGTGCGGTAAGCTAAGCAGAGGGTCGCGTGTTCGAGTCACGCCGGGCGTGCCAATTTGTTGTTTAATAATATGGTGGCTGTAGCTCAGCTGGTTAGAGCACTTGACTGTGGCTCAAGGGGTCGGGAGTTCGAATCTCCTCAGCCACCCCAATGAACAAATAACTTACAAAAAATCAAAGATTTTTTGTAAGTTATATTGTGAATTGATATCGAGGACTTGCCTTAACGGCAAGTCCGAGATACCTTCTTAATTGCATGGCCAAAACTTTGTTTAGTACTGTTGACGGTAATTTGGACAATGTGGTTGTGTTCGTCGGGAGCAATGTTTCAAAAGTAAAAAAGATTGTATCCGTAAAAAGAGTTAATAGATGAATTGTTAGCGGAGCAATTGAAGAGTTAGGAAAGAATGAGAATAAAGAGGTCTAAAATGAAGAAGTTGTTTGTTGTATTAATTGGTATATTGGTGGTGATTGTAGCTTTGTCTTTTACCAAGGACTTAATAATCAAGGCCTCTATTGAAAAAGGGGTAGAAACAATTACCGGGCTGCGCCTGAGTATGCAAGGGCTTAGGGTGGGCATAATTAACACTTTCCTAAGGGTTAAGGGCCTTGAACTTTTTAATCCAAAGGGATATAAAGACAGAATAATGTTAGATATGCCGGAGATTTACGTTGATTATGATTTGCCGGCTATTATAAAAGGTAAAATCCATTTGAAGGAAATGCGTATGAACTTAAGGGAGTTTACTGTTATAAAAAATGAAGCGGGTGAGCTTAATTTGAATTCTCTAAAAGTTGTCCAGGCTGAAAAAGAGGGTAAAAGAGCACAGGTAAAAAAAGCGCAGGTAAAGGAAAAAGGGAAGGTTCCTGAAATACAGATAGACAGCCTGGAACTCAAGATTGGAAAAGTTGTATATAAGGATTATTCGAAGGGGAAGATTCCGTCTGTAAAAGAGTTTAATATTAACCTTAATGAAAGATATGAGAACGTTACAGATCCTTACAGCCTTGTAAGTTTGATAGTAGTGAGGGCGCTTACTAATGTCGCAATAGCCGGCCTTATTGATTTTGATTTACAGAGTTTACAGGGCACAATCTCCGGTGTGCTTGCAACAACCCAAAAAGCAACAGTAGAGGTTATGGAAAAAACGCAGGAGATTATAAAGGGGACCACACAAAAAACTCAAGAAGTTGCAGGGCAGACTACACAAAAGGCGCAAGAAATTGTTGAGGAAACAGCCCAAACATTGCAAAAAGCAACCGAAGGATTGACAGATACGCTTAAACTTCCCTTCAATCTTGAAAAAGAATAATTTTTTATTAAGGAATTTTTTTTGATTCCAGCGAGGCTAATTTATAATATACGTTTTTAGGTAGTATAGTTATTAATAATTTAATAAGCTTATTAAAGAAGCCCGGAATAACTATAACTTTCCCTTTTTTTAATGATGATAAAGAAATTTTTACTACCTCATCTGCCGCCATCCATCTAATAATTCCCCTATTTTTAAGTTTTGATTGGCCTATATCCAGTTTTTGATGAAAATCGGTTTTTGTGAAACCCGGGCAAAGCGCTTGCACCTTGATATTTTTACTTTTTAAAATAAGGTGCATTGATTCCGAGAAGGAGTTGATAAAGGCTTTTGTCGCGCAATAAAGCCCTGTGGTTGATGAAGGCAGGAATGCCGCTAATGAGGAAACATTGATAATGATGCCTTTGCCATTTTTTATCATTTTAGGAACTATCGTATGTGTTAAACGGACTGCGGCGTTGATATGAACCTTTAACATTATTTCCTGGTTATTAAAGTTGTCCTCGAAGAAGATTTTTCTACTGCCAAACCCGGCGTTATTTATCAGAATTTCGATATTATCGATTTTATTTAAATACATTACCAGGCAATCCAGATCATTTTCCTGTGAGAAATCAGCCAATATTACCTGAACATCAATCCGATAGTTTGCTTTAAGTTCATCAGCGACTTTTTGGATTATTTTTTCTCTTCTGCCGGTAATGATTAGGTTGTAACCACTTTGGGCTAAAAGCCTTGCGAATGAGGCCCCGATACCGCTTGTTGCGCCTGTAATAAGGGCATATTTTTTACTACTCATTTTTTCTCCGGGTATAATATTTATTACACCAATATCTGTTTTTTTAATCTTTGTAGTCTTATTTTAATCACTGTAATCATCTTTTTAAGATAGCATAATTGTCTTTATTTGTCTATGTCTACATCTACGCAGCCCAAGACTAGTTGCGGGCTGCAAATCATCCAATATTTGACGATTGTATCAAAATAGACTATAATTTTACTATATAGTCGAAGCACTTGGTTCTTGAAGAGTGAGCACATTGTCAATGAGCAAGGGGGCTTCAGCACTGAAGCACCAGTTTCTATATGAGGTGACGAAACCACCCCAAATTATTACTTTCACGCGAACCAACGGCAATTTAGACTACAAACGTGATTCGCGTGTAGTCTTAGAACTTTCCGGCGGAGGGGACCGGACCGTCAAGCCTGTTTAAACCGTTTGGCAAGATTCCCGCTTGAGAAGGCCGAATATTATTTAAAGTTAAAGGAAGTTCGCGGTGTAAACAGCATTAGGGAACTTTCAAAAAAACAATAAACCCAATCCTGCCATTCTCAAGTTTTTCCATCATTACAGGCTTTTGGATGTTATTCGCCAAGGCGAAAAACGACTTTAATTTGCTCGTCTTTAAAGGACTTTATGGAAGAGCTTGAAGAAAAGGAACAGTAAACACTTGTACTTAAGGAGTACCGATAGGCGCCTGGCAGACGGACTATTGTTGGGGAAATAAATTGATTTTAGTATAATTTTTTAAAAAAGGAGGTGCGGAATGGCTGTAGGCATAACTGCGATTAATGAAAAGGTAAAGAAACAAAGCGGCTTTGTTGAAGCGCTTAAGATGGAAATCGGCAAGGTTATTATAGGACAGAAATATTTGCTTGACCGGCTCTTGGTTGGCTTGCTTGCTAACGGCCATATGCTCGTTGAAGGAGTTCCGGGCTTAGCTAAGACCTTATCAATAAAAACATTATCGCAGGCAGTAAATACCAAATTTCAGAGGATTCAATTCACACCGGATTTGCTTCCAGCGGACCTCATCGGCACTTTGGTCTATAACCCTAAAGAAGGAACATTCACCACTAAAAAAGGTCCGATATTTGCTAATATTATTCTTGCTGATGAGATAAACCGTGCGCCGGCAAAAGTGCAAAGCGCGCTTTTGGAAGCAATGCAGGAACGCCAGGTAACTATTGGAGAAAACACATTTAAACTGGATGAGCCATTTTTGGTTATGGCAACCCAGAACCCTATTGAACAGGAAGGGACTTATCCTTTGCCTGAAGCTCAAATTGACCGGTTTATGCTGAAAATTAATATAACCTATCCCAATAAAGAGGAAGAGCATAAAATCTTAAAAGAGATGAGTTTTACCGATAAAGAGATAAAAGTCAACTCTGTTATTAACCCTGATGATATTCTGCGGGCACGCAAAGTTGTAAATGAAGTATATATGGACGAGAAGATCGAGAAGTATATTATTGATATTGTCTTTGCCACCAGAGAGCCGCATAAATATAAATTAGAAGATTTAGACAATCTTATTCAATATGGCGCTTCTCCCCGTGCCAGTATTTACCTTACCCTTGCCTCTAAAGCTTACGCGTTTATTCAGGGCAGAGGCTATGTTATTCCGCAAGATGTCAAGTCCATCGGGCCGGATGTATTACGGCATAGAGTTATTGTCAGTTACGAAGCAGAAGCGGAGGAAAAGACTTCCGAAGACATCATAAAGAAAATATTTGATGAAACAGAAGTGCCGTAAAGGCCCGTAGGCGCAGCCCAAAAAAAGGCGTAGAGTATGATACCTAAGGAAATCTTGCAGCAGATTAGGCGGATTCAAATAACTACCTCTCGTATGGTAACAGATGTATTTGCCGGTCAATACCAGAGCGTGTTTAAAGGCCGGGGCATGGAGTTCAATGAAGTTCGCCGGTATTTCCCGGGAGATGATGTGCGCTCAATAGACTGGAACGTTACTGCCCGTGCAGGCGAGCCTTTTGTCAAGAAATTTACAGAAGAAAGAGAACTTACCGTGATGTTTCTTTTGGATTTATCGCGGTCTGGTTATTTCGGCACGGTGAATAAGCTGAAACGTCAACTGGCTGCTGAGATTTGTTCGCTTCTTACCTTTGCCGCGATGCAGAACAATGATAAGGTAGGGCTGATTGCCTTTACCGACAGAATAGAGAAGTTTGTTCCTCCCCGTAAGGGTCTTCGGCACGGATTGCGTATTGTGCGTGAGGCGTTATATCTTGAGCCACAAAACAAAAAAACCAATATATCAGGAGCCTTAGAATACTTGAGCAGGATTTCAAGGCGCAGGACAGTGAGTTTCATTATATCTGATTTCTATGATGATGGATTCGAAAAACTATTGAGCATTACTAATAAACGGCATGATATTACCGCCATCACCATTACAGATCCCAAGGAAATAGATTTGCCCGATGCAGGAATTATTTCTTTAAGCGACTCCGAAACAGGAAGCGAAACTTTAGTGGATAGCTCAAACCAGGCGATACGTAAGAGATTTAATGAAAATGCAATAAGAACATTCAAAGAACGCTCAAGGTGTTTTAAACGCATAAATGTTGACAGCGTTGACATCCGCACGGATATACCTTACAGTAGGGCTTTATTTTCATTTTTTCGGATGCGGGAGAAGAGAACAAGAAGATAAGTCCCGTTAGAACTTTTTAGAAGATAAACAAAGAGAAGTTTTAGAGGAACAGGAAGTAGAAATTTTTTATAAATTAGAAGATGATGAAAGCCAAAAAAATTAAACGCTTATTTGTTTTTCTTACGGTACTGACTTTAGTACCGGCTATATGCTTTGCTAAAGACGCAGATCCTGGTAGTAAACTGCCTCTGGAAGTTTCTGTTTCTGTTGATAAAGATAAAATAACCATTGGAGATAAAATAACCTATACTCTTGTCGTTAAAGCAGACAAAGATATCGAGATAGAATTCCCTGAATTTGCCCAAAACCTGGGAGACTTTGCGATTAAGGATTTTGGCACGTCACGAAGGGGTTGGTTTAAGACCGAAACATATCGTCAGTGGTATGTGCTTGATATCTATGTAAGCGGCAAATATTCAATTCCAGCAAGTTTGATTAAATACCGCCAGAGTGGAGAAGAAGAGTGGCAAGAGGTTTCTACCGATGAGGTCTCTATAGAAGTGGAGAGCATCCTTGAGAGCGCAGAAGATAAGCAGGATATACGGGAGATTGCCGGACCGATAGGTTTTCCCGTTAAAATTCCCTGGTATGTGTGGGTTATTCTCGCATTAGTAGTCTTAGCAATAGGCTTCGTCTTTTTTTTATCCAAACGAAAAAAAACTAAAAGTACTATCATTCCTCCCCGGCCTGCCCATGAACTTGCTTATGAGGCGCTTGAAGCGCTTAGACAAAAGGAATATTTAAATAGAGGAGAGCATAAGTTGTATTATATTGAATTGTCCGGTATTGTCAGGCGGTATTTAGAAAATCGTTTTAATTTACGCGCGCCGGAAATGACTACAGAAGAATTTTTGAACACTGTAAAAAACAATAAAGCGCTTTCCTGTAAGCACAAAAGCCTTTTACGTGATTTTTTATCGCATTGCGACTTGGTTAAATTCGCAAAGTATGAACCGCCCGAGAATGAAACAGATTTAAGCTTTGAATCAGCAAAGAAACTGGTTGAGCAGACCAAAAAAGAAATTAAAAAAGAAACTAAGGTATGAGTTTCCAGGATCCTTTATTTCTATTATTAATTCCCCTCGTTTTAGCAGGAGCATACTGCTTACGAAAGAGAAAAATTAAGGCAAGCCTCACCTTTCCCGCAGATAGGCTTCTTGAGCACGTGAGGCCGTCGCTAAAAGTACTTTTAAGCAAAAACATATATTTGTTGCGAATTATAGCTCTTTGCCTGATAGCAGTAGCTTTAGCCCGCCCCCAGTCTCCTCTTGAGGGATCCAAGATTCAAACCGAGGGAATTGATATTGTTCTGGCTTTAGATGTTTCTACAAGTATGCGAGCTTTAGATTTTACCTTGAACGGTAAAAGAGTTAACCGTTTAGACGCGGTAAAAGACGTTGTGCAAAGTTTTATCCGGGGCAGGGAAAACGACCGTATAGGATTGATAGGATTTGCGGCGCAAGCCTATACTGTAAGTCCGCTCACCCTTGATTATAGCTGGCTCCTTGGAAATCTCGAACGTGTCCAGATAGGAATGATTGAAGATGGCACGGCCATAGGTTTGGGCCTGGCTTCCGGCCTAAACCGCCTTAAAGACACAAAAGCCAAAAGCAAAGTGATTATTTTATTAACTGACGGAAGAAATAATGCCGGCGATATTTCACCCTCTCTAGCCTCGGAAACCGCCAAGTCTTTAGGGATAAAAGTGTACACTATTGGCGCTGGCACCAAAGGATTAGCTCCTTATCCGGTAAGGGATTTCTTTAAGAATAAGGTATATCGGTCAATAAAGATAGATATTGATGAGGATGTTTTAAGGGATATTGCCGCTAAAACCGGGGCGAAGTATTTTCGGGCTACTGACACAAAGTCTTTACGCGAAATTTACAGTGAGATTGACAAGATGGAAAAAACACCTATGGAAGAAAAAGGCTATTTGGAATATAAGGAATTATTTACTGTATTTTTAAGCATTGCCCTGGCGTTGATAATGTTAGAAGTTGGCTTAAGTAACACTATTTTAAGAAGGATACCTTAACGGTTGCCGGTAACCGGACACCGGCAATAGGACACAGAAATGCGGTTTGCTAATTTAGGAGCAATACACTTGTTGTGGTTTGTGGTGTTTTTGGTTCTGTTTTATTTTTGGGCATTTAAAAAAAGAAAAGCCACAATGGAGCGATTTGCCCAAAAGGACCTTATTGCAGATTTGGCCTCTTCGTTAGATAAGAGAAAAACGAGACTTAAAGTCATTTTAATAATTCTGGCGGTTTTTTTGGTTGTTCTTTCCTTCTCACGGCCGCAGTGGGGATTTTATTGGCAGGAGGTAAAACGTAAAGGTTTGGATATTATTATTGCGGTAGATATTTCCAAAAGCATGTTAGCTTCCGATGTTAAACCGAATAGATTAGAGCGCGCGAAACTGGCAATAAAAGATTTCATCCGACATTTGCAAGGTGATCGTGTGGGGCTCATTGCCTTTGCCGGCGAGGCGTTTCTGCAATGTCCTTTAACCGTGGATTACGGCGGATTCCTACTTTCAGTGGATAGCTTAAACGTTAATTTAATCCCCCGGGGTGGCACATCAATCTCCCGGGCGGTTAAAGAAGCAATAAGAGGCTATGAAGACGGACTAAACAAATACAAGGCGTTGATTATTATCACTGATGGCGAAGACCACGAGGGTAATGCTGAAAAGGCAGCCGAAGAGGCAAAAAAAGAAGGAGTGAAGATATTTTGTATCGGCATCGGCACGCCCCAAGGCGAATTAATTACCCTAACAGATGAGAAAGGCAGCAAAACATTCTTGAAAGACAATCAAGGTAATGTAGTTAAGACCAGATTAGATGAAACCACCTTACAGAAAATAGTACTTACCACAGGCGGCAGTTACATACGTTCCGGGGCTACCCGGTTCGGCCTAAACTTGGTTTATGAAGAAAAACTTTCTAAAATGGAGAAACGGGAGTTCGAGAGTAAATTAGCTAAGCAGTTTGAAGAGCGCTTTCAGATTCCTTTAGGATTAGCTTTTCTTTTACTTATAGGAGAGCTTTTTATAACTGAGCGTAAAAAAGGATTATGAAACTAAGCTTTAAGATATTTATATTGGCTGTAAGTTGTGTGCTTGTTCTTGTGAGAATGAGTTTTGCTGCATCTGCCCCTGCCGGCGTGAAAGAGGGAAATAGCCTCTATCGCCAGGGTAAATATGATGAGGCGTTAAAATATTACAATGAGGCTGAAGTTGATATGCCCGATTCCGATGTAGTTAATTTTAATACAGGCACAGCGCTTTACCGGAGAGGAGATTATAAGAAAGCTATAGAGGCATTTAGCAAAGCTTTACTTAGCGATAATCCCGGTATTGAAGAAAAAGCAGCCTATAATATAGGAAACAGTAAGTTTCGCTCAGGCAAACTTAAAGAGAATGCGGACCTAGCCTCAGCCGTCAATCTGTATCGCGAAGCAGGCGATTACTATAAACGGGCGATAGAGTTAGACCAGGATAACACCAATGCCAAATACAACTATGAATTTGCAGAAAAAGAACTCAAAATTCTCCTGGATAAGTTAAAACAACAGCAGGAGCGGCCTCAACAGGATAATCAGCGAAAAGAAGCAGAGGAGCAAAAACAACAGCAGGAACAGGCAGAGTCTCGTGCTTCTGAACAGAAGCAGAAAGAGCAGGAACAAAAACAGCAAACAACTGCTCAGGGAGACGAAGAAAAAGAAGGCGGACAAGAAGAACAGGTTCAAGAGCAAGCTAAAGCCTGTGAACCAGAGCAGGAAGTGCAGGAAGAAATGTCTGAAGATGAAGCGAGGATGATACTTGACCGCTATGATCAACAGGATCAGTCAGCCGGTAATATGAATAGAGATGCAAGAGGAAGACGTTATCCGCCTGTATTAAAGGATTGGTAATTTACTATGGCAAGAAAAACCATTGTTTTATTATTGCTGTTGATGGCGAGCGGCAGTTATGTTTTTGCCTCCGATATACAGTTTGAAATAACCGTAGATCGTAAAACAGTTTCCCTGGGAAAGAGTCTGCAGCTTAACCTGTTATTTCATGGAACACAAAGCGTCTCTGCTCCGGATATTGGCGAAATTGAAGGTTTTCAGATGCGGTATCTTGGCCCTTCGACAAGGATGTCTATTGTCAATGGCCGGGTTTCTTCTTCCATAACGCATAGTTACACATTAATACCGCTTAAGACAGGAAAACTTGAGATTGGTCCTTTGTCGGTGGTTCTTGACGGAAAGACTTTTACTTCGCAAACGTTAACCATCGAGGCCGTATCCGGTCCATCACCGCCGGCAGGAGGAGCTCAAGAATCTGCTGCCGGCCAGGAAACAATCTCAGAGGAACAGTTAAAAGACAGGATTTTTCTTACCATTGAAGCAGAAAAGTCAAATCTCTTTGTGAACGAATCTATCCCCTTATCTATAAAGCTATATATAAACCGCCTGGGAGTAAGGGATATTCAATATCCAAAATTTGGACACGAAGGTTTCTCGATAAAGGAATTTGGGCAGCCTGAACGGTACCGCCGGACCATCGGCGGCATTGTTTACAATGTTATTGAATTTAATGCCAATATGTTTGCAGTTAGGCCCGGGGAATTGTCCTTAGGCCCGGCACGGGTTGATTGTAATCTTGTAGTCCGCAAACAGCGACGACAGAGACGTTCGCCTTTCGATGGCGATTTCTTTGGCAGCGATATATTTAATGATTTTTTTGGCCGCTACGAAACCTATCCGTTTCAGGTTGCATCGCCGGCTTTAACAATTAACGTTCAGCCATTGCCTCTTAAGGGCAAACCGCCCGGTTTTAAAGAAGCGGTTGGCGATTTCCGCTTTGAAGCCGAAGTTTTACCGAAAGAACTAAAAGCCGGAGACCCAATTACGGTAACGATGACTGTAAGCGGGGCAGGAAATTTTGATACCGTAACCAATCCTGTTTTGGGCTCAAAAGAAGGATTTAAAATTTATGAACCGCAGGCAAAACAAAATCAAAGCACTAAAGTTTTCGAACAGGTGCTTATTCCCCAATCCGAAGCCATTACGGAAATTCCTAAAATTAACTTTAGCTTTTTTAATCCTCAAACAAAAGAATACCGTTCGCTTACACAAGGTCCTTTCCCAATTTCTGTAGCCAAACCAGAAGGCGGCGAATTAAAAATTGTAGAAATACCCCAAGCCGTTGCCAAAACAGCTAAAGAGGAACTTCTGGGCAGAGACATTGTTTATATTAAGGAATCGCCGGGTAAACTAAAACGGATAGGCCGATATCGTTATCAAAGGGTAGGTTTTTGGATTTGCCGTTTAGTCACGTTGATTATATTTATCGGCCTTGTAACTTTTCACAAACATCAGGAGAAACTTAAAACCGATGAGCGATATGCAAGACGTCTGCAAGCGCCGGCGAAAGCCAGAAAAGGAATTTCAGAGGCGCAAAGGTTCTTAGGGCAGGAAAAAAGTGGGGAATTTTTCGATTGTGTCCATAAAACCTTAATAGGATACCTGGCAGACAAGCTTCACCTGCCTGCCGGCGGCATAACTATTGATGCGGTCAGGGAAATATTAGAAAACAAGAAGATAGATGGCGAAATTTTGGACAAATTAACCAATATCTTTAGCGCTTGCGATATGGCCAGGTATGCGCCTTTAGAATTTGGTAAGTTTAAAATAGAGACCGTCTTTAATGACATGCGTAAAGTTATTGATTTTCTGGAAAGGAAGAAGGTTTAGAAATGGCAGGTAAAGGTTTTCAGGGCATTAAGAGCGTTTTTTTGTTGTTTTCTTGCATATCGGCAGGCAGTATTTTTATGTTGACTTGTGATGTTTGTCTGGCGGATACGCTTTCACAAGCAAGAGCCAAATTTTATCATGCAAATACCTGCTATTCTGAGGCAGAGTATGATAAAGCAATTAAGGCATATGAAGAAGCACTAAGTTCGGGATTTGAGAGCGGTAATCTTTATTATAATTTAGGAAACAGTCATTTTAAGAAAGGTGAATTCGGCAAGGCAATTCTCAATTATCAAAAGGCAATGCGGCTTATACCTAGAGACAGCGATTTAAAATCGAATTATAAATATGCTAAGTCATTGATAAAAGGGAATGTTGTTGAGGCTAAAACGCAATCCTGCGGAATTGTTTTCGATAGGATATTTTCCTTGTTTACCATTGACGGGCTGGCCTTTTCTTTGGCGGTAATATTTACGGGAATTTTGTTGATTATCTTGCTGACTGTGTATATTTCTTCTATCAGGAAATACAGGATTGGTGCATTATCGGTTTTAATCATTATTTTTACTCTATTTTTTATGGCGCTATTTGAAAAAGCCTCGGCGGTAGGTAAAGAAGCAATAATAATTATTCAAAAAGCAGATGCTAAATTTGAGCCGTTTGACTCAGCGACAGCTCATTTTACCCTTTATGAAGGTGCCAAAGTTGCCATAGTTTCGCCCAAAGATTCCTGGTGCAAAATTGAGCGTTCCGATAAAAAGACAGGATGGGTTAAAAAATCAGATTTAGAGATCTTTTAAGTGGATAAATGCAAAAACCGCACCTCTCCTTTTAAGAGAATGACTTGATATAATAAGGAAATAGGTATATAATATTTATTTCTTGCTGGTAAAATAGGAGAAGATGAAAAATGAAGCTTAAAGGCGCGATATTTGACCTGGATGGAGTGATTGTTGATACAGTGCCTCTGCACTTTAAGGCCTGGAAGAGGATGTTCTCCGGATACGGCAGGGAGTTTACTTTCGAGGATTATAAAAACAAGATTGATGGTATTCCCCGGATCAGCGGAGCAAAAGCAATACTCACCGGCCTGTCTGAAGAGGAACTGCGAAAAGCAGGGGGAAAAAAACAGGATTATTTTTTGGAACTCCTGACACAAGAGGGAATAAAGGTATATAGCGGAACCCTGGATTTAATAAAACAGTTAAAGCAGAACAATATCAGGGTAGGAGTGATATCTTCCAGCAAGAACTGCCTGCCGATTTTGAAGAAACAGGGAATAGACAATTTATTTGAAGTGATAATTACCGGCTTTGACATAAAGAAGGGGAAGCCCGACCCCGAGGTGTTTTTTTCAGCTTCTCAAAAATTGAAGCTGTCCCCTGAAGAATGTATTGTATTTGAAGATGCTGTGTTGGGAGTAGAAGCGGCTAAGCGGGGTAATTTCAGATGTGTGGGGATTGACCGCTACCGGGAGCCGGCAAGGCTTGCCAAGGCGGATTTAGTAGTTAACGATTTATCCGAGGTGAACTTAGAAAGGTTGAAAGAACTTTACAATGGCTAAGCGGACAGGAAATAAGACTGTGAAAGATTTTTATTCTGATTTTACCAAAGACGAGCTTTGGCTTATAGAAGAAAACAAATGGGTTAGAAGCCTTCAAAATATAAAGGAGTCCTGGTTTAGCTTGGGCAACGGGTATTTAGGGACAAAGGGAATATTGGAGGAAATATCTTATGACGCCAGCCCGGGTACCTATATTGCCGGTATTTACGATAAGATGGGGTCTCAGGTTGATGAGATGGTAAACCTGCCTAACCCGATTAACTTTAGGTTCACCATTGAAGGGGAAAAATTAGATATAGTCGCGGCTGATGTTCTCGAACATAAGAGGACATTAAATATGAAAAAGGCATTGCTGGTCAGGCGGACTTTATATGAAGACACAAAGAAAAGGCGTTATGATTACCAGTCGTTAAGGTTTATTTCCGGCCACAATAAAAATATCGGGGTGATGCAGATTACGGTTACCCCTGTTGACGGATCCTGTTCAATGGATATAAATAGCGGGATAGATACATCTGTTTCCAATGCGCGGATTCTTAGCGAAGGCAGAAAAAAGCATTTTCGGATCAGAGAATTGGGCCAAGCCCATGATGCCGGGTATCTCACGATCGAAACCTTAGAGAAAAAACACGCCATAACATACTGGAGCGGGTTTTACTATGAGATTAACGGAAAAAAGACATTTGCCAAGGACAACATTTTTCGGCTTAAAATTAAAAAAGGACAGACGGTTGTGTTTACCAAGATATTTTATATAAAGCACTTTCCCTGCCGGGAAGATCGCAGTTTCCACAAAAAGGAGGCATTAAAAGTATTCCGTAAGGCATTCCGAGCTAAATTCTCCACTCTTCTGGCAGATCACATAAAGGCATGGGAAAAGCTTTGGAAAAAAACCGATGTCTTGATTGAGGGGACAAAAAACTTACAGGAAAACCTGCGTTTTAATATTTATCATATGCTTATTTGTCTTCATTATGACAGGGGCTTTTCCAGCATAGGGGCAAGGACATTAAGCGGAGAAGGTTACCGGGGCCATATCTTTTGGGATACAGAAATTTTCCTGATGCCTTTTTTTCTTTTTACGTTTCCCCGGGCTGCCCAAAACATACTTCTTTACAGATACAAAAGGCTGGACCAATCAAGGAAGCTTGCCCAGAGCGAGGGATTTAAAGGGGCAAAATTTGCCTGGGAATCAGCAGATACGGGGACAGAGGAAACACCGGAGTGGGCAAAAGATTTTGACCGGACAGTGATAAAGATCCATACCCATCGGCAGGAACATCATGTGACCGCTGATATTGCCTACGCTGTTTATAAATATTACCTTGTAACCGGCGATGAGCAATTTATGCGGAAATACGGCTATCAAATTATTTTTGAGACAGCGCGCTTCTGGGCATCAAGGGTTGAGTTCAATAAAAGAAAAAGGAAATACGAGATTAACCACGTTATCGGACCTGACGAGTTTCATAAAGACGTAAATAATAACGCTTTTACTAACATGATGGCCAAATGGAATTTGCTTGTCGCTTATAATTTATTTTTTCAGCTCAAGAAAAAAGCATCATTAAACAAGGCCTTAAAGACAAAATTTAATTTAAAAGAAAAAGAAGCCGGGAACTGGAAGAAAACCGCCGCTAATATAGGAATTAATATTAACAGGAAAAAAGTTATTGAGCAATTCGATGGATATTTCAAATTAAAAAATATTGTTTTAAAAAGTACCGATGAAAACGGGATACCGCTTATTCCTTCGAGACTAAAAGCCAAAGACCTGGGTAAGACCAACCTGGTAAAACAGGCTGATGTTTTAATGCTTCTTTGCCTTTTGAGTGATAGATATAGCTTAAAGACAAAAATTGCTAATTATAATTTTTATATTTCAAAAACAGTTCATAAATCTTCCTTAAGCCCTTCGATTCACTCCTTGTTTGCCTGTGAAGTCGGGGATTTAAGCAGGGCTTATAATCTTTTTAAACTGAGCTTGCGCGCCGATATTAGTAATATCTACGGGAATACCAAGGAGGGAATTCACGCTGCTTGTTTAGGAGGGACGTGGCAGGCAGTTGTTTTTGGATTTTCTGGAGTCAGGATTAAGAGAGAAGAAATGCTGATTAACCCCCGCCTGCCCCGGGCATGGAAGAAGGTGTCTTTTTCTCTGCTCTGGAAAGGCAGTCTTATTAAATTTGGATTAACCAATGATACGATCAAGGTCAAAGTCAATTCCCGGCAGAAAAAAAAGATCCAATTAGGCATTTTTAATAAAATAATAGGGGTAAAAACGAATAAAACCCGGATATTCAAAAGACGGGTCATCGAGGCAAAAAGAGAGGAGTTTTATTAATATGAGGAAAAAGGGATTGAACATTGCACACTTGCACTGGGGCTTTCCCCCGATCATTGGAGGAGTGGAGACGCATTTGACGATACTATTGCCTACACTGGCCGGGATGGGCCATCAGGTCAGCCTTCTTACAAGTTCGTTTGAAGGGGAAAAGGGAAGGGATACCTATAAGGCAGTGGCAATATTTCGTGAACCGATCATGGATCTAAACTGGCTTTTTAAAAGGGGCACGACCGGCTTGCTGGAAGAAGTAAAAGGAGTATTCGAGAAATTTATTGATCAGACAAAGCCCGATTGCATTCATGCTCACAACATGCATTATTTTAGCAAGGTGCATGCCCGGACAATTCAAGACATATCTCTCAGGAAAGGCATACCGCTTATTTTAACGGCGCATAATGTCTGGGACGATAATTTATTTCTGGATTTAACCAAGAATATTAGATGGACCCATCTCATCGCTGTCAGCCATTTTATAAAAAGAGAAATTATCGGGACCGGGTATCACCATAGAAATATAACCGTTATCCACCACGGTGTTGATCAGCAAATTTATTCCCCCAAGATCAATCCGCGGTTTATACTTAAGAAATATCCTGTCTTGCGCGGGAAAAAAGTGATATTTCATCCGGCAAGAATGGGATTGGCCAAGGGTTGTGATGTGAGCATTAAGGCGCTGCGGATAATCAAGAAGAGGTTTCCGGACGCGATGTTGGTGCTTGCCGGGACGAAGAATATTATTGACTGGAGCCAGACCCAGCAGAAGGACATTGCTTATATGATAAACCTGGTTAAGTTTCTCGGGCTGAAGGATAATGTTTTGATTGATGCCTTTCCTCTGAAGGATATGCCCAAGATTTATGCCGCTTCGTCGGTTTGTATTTATCCTTCGAGCGTATCGGAGCCTTTTGGGTTGACGATGCTTGAGGCGATCTCCTCAAGCAAGCCGATGGTGGTTACTGAAGCAGGGGGGATGCCGGAAATTATCAGGGACGGGGTCAACGGATTCATCATCCCGGTCAAGGATTTTGAGTCTTTAGCCTCAAGGGTTATTCAACTTTTGGCCAATAGCGAACTAAGACAGCGGTTGGGATATACCGGCCGGCAGATGGTCGAGCAGCAATTTACCAAGGAAATTGTTACCGAAAACACGCTGAGGCTATATAAGAGATTTTGTTCTTAAGTGCTGTCTAAGGAGTTTCTGTATTCTGATGCCATTTGCCATAAGCTATTTGCTGATTTGCGCCTATAGCTCAACTGGATAGAGCAACTGGCTTCGAACCAGTAGATTACAGGTTCAAATCCTGTTAGGCGCGCTAACAATTGACATATTTAGGGTTTTATGATAGATTTTTTAGTTAAAGCCCCCATAGCTCAGCTGGAAGAGCACGTGACTCTTAATCACGGTGTCCTAGGTTCGAGGCCTAGTGGGGGTACTGTTTTTTGTTATTGGCCAAGTTGCGGACGTGGCGGAACTGGCAGACGCGCATGGCTTAGGACCATGTGTCTTTGACATGAGAGTTCGACTCTCTCCGTCCGCACCACCCCGCAAAATAAAAATTTATAACGCGAGGGTAGCTCAGCTGGTAGAGCCCAACGTTGCCAACGTTGTTGTCGCGGGTTCGAATCCCGTTCCTCGCTCCAATGAGCAAATAGCTTACGAAAAGTCTCTGATTTTTCGTAAGCTATGTTGCGAATTGGTACCGACGATTTGCCTTAACGGCAAATCGTCGGTACCTCCTAAACAACTATGAAAGTAAATATTAAAGAATTAACTTCCTGTAAGAAATTGCTTCAGATAGAAGTTGCACCTGAAGTGGCAGCTGCTAGGCTTGAGGAAGTATCTAAGGATTTTAAGAAGGCTGTGAAGATTCCGGGTTTTAGACAGGGTAAGGTCCCGCGCCACATCCTGGAGATGCACTATAAAGACCAGATCAGAGAGGAAATGTTAAAAAGGTTAATTCCTGATTCTTACCGGCAGGCGATGAAAGAAAATTCGCTTATTCCGATGGAGCTTCCTGAGATAAGCGAGGTTGAGTTTAAGCAGGGATCTCCGCTTTTATTTAAAGCCGCAGTTGAGGTAAAGCCGCTGATCAAATTAGGGTCTTACCTGGGATTGAAAATCCGGAAAAGAAAAAAAGAGGTGACAGACAAAGATCTTGAGGAAACATTAAAGCAATTGCAGCAGGCAAGCAGCCGTGCAAGAAAAGAACAGATTCCTGTTCTTAATGATGAATTTGCCCGAAGCCTGGGGGGATTTAAAGGACTGGATGAATTAAAAGCAGCGATTAAAAAAGACCTGATTGCCAGAGCCGAGGCTCAAGCCAAGGTTGATCTGGAAAATCAGGTCATAGAGCATTTATTGAAAATCTCTAAGTTTAGCGTTCCGGAATGTCTGGTCAGAAGGCAGGCAGAACGTTTAGTTAAGGAAGCAAAAATGCAGCTTGCTTATAAAGGGATAAAGGCCGAGGAAATAGAAAAGCAGGAGGAAAGTCTGCGGAAGAGTTTGGAAGAAAAAGCTGTTCGCCAGGCAAAAACAGCCCTGATTTTAGAGGATATATCCGCTTTGGAAAAGATAAAGGCCAACGAACAGGAGATAGAGCAAAAAGTCGTCCAGATGGCCGGGGAGGCCGGGCGGCAGCCAGAAGAGCTAAAGGCCTGGCTTATAAAAGAGGGCCTATTGGATAACTTAAAGGGCGGAATAAAAACGGCCAAGACCTTAAGTTTTCTAATAGAAAAAGCAAATATAAACTGTTAAACTGATAAACTGATAAACTGTTAAATTGTTTATTGTCATAATGTCATTGCGAGTCGCCGAAGGCGACGAAACAATCCCTGTTTTTGAGATTGCTTCGCTCCCTTCGGTCGCTTGCAATGACGAATAGGGAATGACGACGCAGTCTGAGTTTAACCATTTAATAGTTTAGTCATTTAACAATTTTAAAAAAGGGAGGTAGCAAAAATGTTTGATCAGGCATTGGTTCCAATAGTGATAGAAAAAACAGCCCGGGGAGAAAGGGCCTATGATATTTATTCTCGGCTGCTTAGGGACAGAATCGTGTTTATCGGCAGCATCCTTAATGACGTCATTGCCAATCTGGTAATTGCCCAGATATTATTTCTGCAGATGGAAGATCCGGATAAAGACATCAATATTTACATTAATTCTCCGGGCGGAGCAGTTACCGCGGGATTGGCTGTTTACGATACATTGCAATATGTGAAGTGCGAGATTAATACTTTCTGTATTGGCCAGGCTGCCAGTATGGGCGCGATACTTATGGCTGCAGGCACAAAGGGCAAGCGTTATACTCTGCCGCATTCCAGAATAATGATTCACCAACCCTGGGGCGGTGTTCAGGGAGCGGCAGCGGATATCAGTATTCAGGCAAAGGAAATATTGACTTTGCGCGATAAAATTTATGGAATATTAGTGAATCATACCGGCCAGGATATTAAACGGATAAAAAGTGATTGCGACCGTGACTATTTTATGTCCGCCCAGGAAGCCAAGGAATACGGCTTGGTGGACGAGGTGATTAAATCGATGAAGGAAGTGCAAAAAAATAAATAGAAATAAATTGTTAAGTCAAAGAAAGGATTTTTTATGAAAAAAGAATATTTGCTTACTCCGGGACCGACACCTGTTCCTCCCCAGGCCCGGGAAGTAATGGCCAGGTCGATTATTCACCACCGCACTCCTGCCTACCGAAAGGTATTTCAAGAGGTCAGCGGGCTTTTGCAAACAGTGTTTAAAACCAGAAACAATATCTTGACGTTTACCTCTTCAGGGACAGGTGCGATGGAAGCATCAGTGGTTAACCTTCTTTCTAAAGGAGATAAGGCGGTTGTGGTAAGGGGCGGTAAGTTCGGCGAGAGATTCACCGAAATATGCCGGGCATATAATGTCGAGGCAGTTAACATTGACGTTGAATGGGGAACGGCGGTTAATCCGGAGCTGGTTAGCAAAGCCCTTGAAGCGGATAAAGAAATATCAGCGGTGTTTACCACTCTTTGTGAAACTTCGACCGGCGTGGTTAACGACATCAAGGCAATAGGAAAGATAGTGAAACAACATAAAGCGGTTTTGGTAGTGGACGCTATCAGCGGATTATGCGCAGATAACCTGGAAACAGATAAGTGGGAGGTGGATGTTGTGGTAGCCGCCTCTCAAAAAGGCCTGATGACTCCTCCAGGTTTGGCTTTTGTCAGCATCAGCCCTAAGGCCTGGAAAAAAGCGGAAAAGGCCGGGCTCCCCAAGTATTATTTTGATTTTAAGAAAGCAGAAAAAGGGTTGCAAAAGTTTGACAGTCCGTTTACGCCGGCTATTTCTTTAATGCTCGCTTTGCGCCAGGCCCTGGAATTAATTAAAATTGAAGGCGTAGATAAAGTGCTGTCCAGGCATCAAAGATTGTCCCGGGCAACCAGGACAGCTGTTAAGTCATTAGGATTAAAGTTGTTGGCGCCGGAGTCTCCTGCTAATACGGTTACAGCGGTTAGAGTACCGGAAGAAATAGACGGCTCAAAGCTAATAAAACTTATCCGTGAAAAATACGGGGTTACTATTGCCGGCGGCCAGGCTGCGCTTAAAGGAAAGATAATCCGCATTGCCCATCTGGGGTATATCAACGGGTTTGATTTAATCAACGGGATGATGGCCTTAGAGATGGCGCTTGGTGAATTAGGGTATAGATTCAAACTGGGGTCTGGTCTGATAGCGGCAGAAGAGATACTTTCGGAGCCAGAAAGAACGGGTTGATGACGATAAAAATGAAGCGGTTGGGAGTAACAATTCTGTTGACAGCTCTGGTGTTAATAACAGGGGCAGGGTTGCTTTTGGCCGGAGATACAGAGGATCAGGCCAGGAAAGAATTAATAAGTGAGCATTATGAACATGGTCTGGCCTGCTATCGCCAGAAGGATTATTTTCAGGCCAAGGTAGAATTTGATAAAGTCCTGGTTTTAGACCCTGGGCATAAAAAGGCAAAGAGGTATTCCGGGTTAGCATTAAAAAAAGCAGAGCAATATATCGGCAGAGCCGTTGAGCCAAAGACGCAACTCTCGGGGTATCTTTACGAGCTAGGGAAAGGTTATTACCTTCTCGGCCAGTATCAAGAAGCTGTTCAGAAGTTTAAACAGGTATTGCTGGTAAACCCTTCTCACGAAGGAGCGCAGGTTTATTTAGGACAGATTAAAGGTCAAAAGTCTTTAGAGGAGATAGTTAACAAAGAAATAGCGGTTAGGCAACAGACTAAATTAGGGGTTCGACGCAGGGGAGTTGGAACCAAGGACAGTCGCCAGATTGAAAAGAAGACAGAGATAAAAGTAAAGCAGGACAAAAAGGCAGAGAAAGGGCCCGAAAAGCTGGCGAAGAAGAAAGCCAAGCAAGAGGCAAAAGAAGCGAAGAAATCGGAAAAGCTGGCGAAGAAGAAAGCCA